>QNAV01000026.1:0-9314 GCA_003641585.1 Thermotoga sp.
ATCCTTCAAAATCTGGATGCTGTAGTGATAGTTCTTGACAGAGACGGAAAGATACTCGAGTGGAACAAAAAAGCAGAACTCATATTCGGTTATCCCAGAGAAAGGATGATAGGGTCGAGACTCGAGAACCTTGGAGTGGAATTTGAAAACATCCTAGCTGTGGCTCTGAAGGTTTTTGAGACGAAGGAAACGATAAGTATGGCCAACTATATGTTTACAATGGAAAGGGAAGAGAAATACTTCGATATAAGATTTTCCCCTCTCTGGAACCCATCCGGAACGCATATAGACGGCGTGATAATAACTTTTGAAGATGTAACGGACAGGTACAAGATGGAGCAAGAGAGGAAAAGACAGGAAAAGCTCTCCGCTCTGGGTGAAATGGCCGCAAGAGTTGCTCATGAGATTAGAAATCCTATATCTGTGATAGGTGGTTTCATAAAGAGGATGAAAAAACACATAGATGAACCTGAAACCCTGGTGAGGTACATAGAAATAGTTCTGAATGAGCTGGAACGGTTAGAGAGAATCGTTAGTGAAATCCTCGAATTCAGTAGAGAAGCGAAAAAGTTGGAATACACGGAGTTCAACATAAACGATCTGGTCAGGGAGGTCTACACCCTTTTCGAAGATCCCATAAATAAGAAGAATATAAAATTCCAGTTCGATACGAGAAGAGAAAACATAACAGTTTTTGCTGATAGGATAAGGATAAAGCAGGTTCTCATAAATCTTATACAGAACGCTATAGACGCCACATCCGAAAATGGTAATATAAGAATTAAAACGGAAGATATGTTTGAAAGGGTTCGTGTATCCGTTTGGAACAGCGGGTCGTCAATTCCAAAGCATATACAGGATAAGATCTTTCAACCCTTCTTCACAACTAAGATTCAAGGAACAGGACTGGGACTGTCAATATGCAAAAAGATCGTGGAAGACGAACACAATGGCTCCATATGGGTGGAAAGTGATGAAGAAGGAACCAGCTTTATCTTTGAAATTCCAAAAAAAGGAGAGTGAGAAGATGGGAAAAAGAATTTTAATAGTCGAGGATGAACCCAACATGAGATTGCTGATAAGGGAAGAACTGGAAGAAGAAGGGTACGATGTGGAAGAAGCATCGAATGGTGAAGAAGCGCTGGAGAAGTTTAAAGAAACCGAATACGACCTCGTAACTATAGATATAGAAATGCCTGGCATGAATGGATTAGAACTCGCAGGAAGGATCAGAGAGATGAAAAAGGATGCGAAGATAATCCTCTTGACAGCATACTCTCATTATAAAGGAGATCTATCATCCTGGGCAGCTGATGCCTATATCATAAAATCCATGGATTTCCAGGAATTGAAGGATACGGTGAACAAATTATTATCGGAGTGAACGGGAGGTGGCGAATTTGGATTACAAGGAAACGTTGAATCTTCCAAGAACAAAATTCCCGATGAAAGCAAATCTAACAAAGAAAGAGAAGGAAATCTTGAAAACGTGGGAGGAAATGGATATTTACAATTACGTTTTAAAAACCAGAGAGGATCATCCTCTCTTTATTCTACATGATGGGCCACCATACGCGAACGGTCATATACACCTTGGAACAGCCATGAACAAGATATTGAAGGATATCGTGATGAAGTACAAAACAATGAGGGGGTATAAGGTACCTTACATACCAGGTTGGGACACACACGGACTTCCCATAGAACACAGAGTTTCCCAAGAATTGGGAGAGAAAGTCAAAGACATGACACCTTCTCAGATAAGAGACGAGTGTGAAAAATTTGCGAGGAGGTTCGTTGAGATACAGAAGGAAGAATTCAAAAGACTTGGGGTTAGAGGAGATTGGAAAGATCCATATTTAACCTTGAGCCCAGATTATGAGACAAAGATCTTGAAGATATTTAATTCCTTAGTGAAAAGTGGAAACGTCTACAGAGCCAGAAAACCCATTTACTGGTGCCCACACTGTAGAACAGCTTTAGCGGAAGCCGAGATAGAATACTACGATCATACCTCGCCTTCTATATACGTCAAGTTTCACATGAAGGATGAGGAAAACTCCTACATCTTGATATGGACGACTACTCCATGGACACTACCTGCAAATGTAGGAATAGCGGTTCATCCAGAATATGACTATGTTCAGGTTTCCGTGAATGGAGAAAAATGGATCCTAGCGAAAGACCTTTTGGAGAATTCCATGAAAGAACTTGGGATAAAAGATTACAAAGTACTCAAAATCTTCTCTGGAAAAGAGCTCGAGGGTAAAAAAGCCATCCATCCGCTTTACGATAGGGAATCTCTTGTGATACTGGCAGATTACGTTGCCATGGATGCGGGAACAGGTTGTGTTCACATAGCCCCAGGCCATGGTGAAGAGGACTACATCTATGGACACCTGAAATACAACCTTCCCGTTTTATCACCTGTTGACGATGAGGGTATCTTCACGGAAGAAGCAGGAAAATACGCAGGTATGTTCATAGAGGATGCCAACGAAGAGATAATAAAGGATCTGGAGGAGAAAGGAGCACTTTTGAAATACTCTAAGGTTACGCATTCTTACCCGCATTGCTGGAGATGTAAAAAGCCTGTTATGTTCAGAGCGGTGAAACAGTGGTTCATCTCGATGGATAAAAATGACCTGAGAAACAAGGTTTTGAAAGAGATAGAAAACGTTAAATGGATTCCTACATGGGGTAAGAACAGGATAAAGTCCATGGTGGAAGAAAGGCCAGATTGGTGTATCTCAAGACAGAGAGTTTGGGGAACCCCAATACCGGCCTTTGTCTGTGAAAATTGCGGGGAAGAGATTTTGGATCCAAAAATCGTCGAGAGATTCATCGAAATAGTTGAAAAAGAAGGAACGAACGCCTGGTTCAAAATGTCTGAGAAAGAACTGTTACTAGAAGGTTACAGATGCCCAAAATGTGGTTCCACAAATCTTAAAAAAATGATTGATACCTTGGATGTTTGGATAGATTCAGGCTCATCTTTCGAATACGTACTGAGCAAGAAGGATCACAGATTCCCAGCGGATATGTATCTTGAAGGGAGTGATCAGCATAGAGGATGGTTCCAATCCTCCATATTCCTATCGGTGGCTTACAGAGGAAAAGCTCCTTACAGAGAGGTTCTAACCCATGGGTTCATAAAAGATGAGTTGGGAAGGAAAATGAGTAAATCTCTGGGAAACGTCATAGATCCCATGGAAGTTGTTGAAAAATTCGGTGCCGATGTTTTAAGGCTGTGGTTATCGAGTAGCGATTACTTCGACGATATAAGGATCTCGATGAGGATAGTAGAGCAACAGGCAGAGGTCTACAGAAAAATAAGAAACACGATAAGATTCATTCTGGGAAATCTTCATGATTTTGATCCTGTGGAAAACAGGGTTGACTTCGAAGATCTTCTACCAATAGACAAGTGGGCACTCTCCAGACTTCAAAGGATCATCAAGGAAGTGACAGAAGCCTATGACAGATACGAGTTTTCAAGGGTCTACAACATGATGAATAGATATTGCTCTGTGGAACTGAGCTCTATTTATCTCGATATCATAAAAGACAGGTTGTACGTTGAAGCTAAAGACTCTATATACAGAAGATCTGCTCAGACTGTACTTCACGAAATTTTAATTTCCCTGACAAAGATGTTAGCTCCGATTCTAACGTTCACCATGGAGGAGGTTTATCAGTATTTCCATGAGAAGGATAGAAAATACAAGACAATACAAGCTGAGACATGGCCTGAATACAGGGAAGATCTTGTTGACGAAGAAACTCTAAACCTGTTTGATGCCCTTCTAAGAGTCAGAGAGGATGTTTTGAAAGCTTTAGAGGAAGAGAGACAAAGAGGTCTTATAGGTCACTCCCTAGATGCCAAAGTTTCCATAAAACCTAAAAATGAAGGGATTAAAAAAGTTCTGGAAAGCTCATCTTCTTTCCTAGAGGAATTCTTCATCGTTTCTCAAGTTGAGATATCGAATGATATAGAGGGCATCGAAGGTGAAGAAGTCGTGGTGAATGTTGAAAGAGCCAAAGGCAAGAAGTGTCAAAGGTGTTGGAAGTACCATCCAGACGTTGGGAAGGATCCGGAATATCCTGATGTGTGTCCTAGATGCTCCGCTGTTCTGAGGGGTGAGAGAAAATGAGCGAAGTTGCAACGCTTAGTTTGTCTAATCTAATAGCAACTGCTTACAGTATGAGAGCAACGGACGTTCACATATCTGTGGGATGCCGACCTGTGTTCAGAATAGATGGAAAACTCGTTCCTCAGAAAAATTATCCTGTGATGACAAAAGATATGATAATGGATCTGCTAAGAAATCTGTTCACCCAGTTGAGAATAGACCCTTCTAAGAAGAAAGAATGGGATTTTTCCTTCACGGTTGGTGATGCTATAAGAGTGAGAGGAAATTTCTTCTACGAAAGAAGGAATCCTGCTGTCGCTTTCAGGCTTATTCCAAAGAAGATAAGAACATTCGAAGAATTAGGACTTCCCGAAATACTCAAGGATTTTGCTAGTTCCAAATACGGCTTGATACTCGTTGCAGGACCAACGGGAAGTGGAAAATCCACAACTCTCGCTGCGATGATAGATTATATCAACGAGAACAATCCGTGTCATATCATCACAATAGAAGATCCTATAGAATATGTCTTCACGAACAAACAATCGATAATTCATCAGAGAGAACTCGGTCAAGATACCGAATCTTTCCTTGACGGGTTGAAATACGCTCTGAGACAGGACCCAGACGTTATACTCGTTGGAGAGATGAGGGATCTGGATACCATGGCTTTGGCTTTGACAGCTGCCGAGACGGGTCATCTGGTCTTATCCACGGTCCATACGAATTCAGCAGCGTCAGCACCCGAGAGGATAATAGATGTCTTTCCTGCCCACCAGCAAAAGCAGATAGCGATACAGCTTGCAAACACACTCATTGCTGTCATCTATCAAAGGCTCCTTCCGAAAGCTACTGGGATGGGATTCACCCCCATTCTTGAGATAATGGTGGGAACACCGGCTGTTAAGAACCTTATAAGGGAGAACAAGCTCCATCAGCTTGAATCCGTGATACAGGCGAGTGCGAAACACGGAATGATATTGTTCGATGATGCCCTGATAAGCGCTTACATGAAAGGTTTAATAACCAAAGAAACCGCTCTTGAATTTGCAAGAAACCCTGAAGAAGTAAAAAGGAGGATTGGTTTTTGATGAGACTTCAGGATCTTTCAAGATACATGGACGGCATTAGAGAGAGAATGAAGGAATTGGAAAACAGCTTTACGGAGAAACTCTCTGCCGATGAGATAAAAAGGTTGTCTAAGGAATATACAAGATGCCAAGAGATTCTGGAAACATACAACAGGCTCCTTGATCTGGAAGAGGAGATAGAGCTCTGGAAAGAAGAAAATATGGATGAAGCCATGAAGCTGGAGAAGGAAAAAGAAAAGTTGTTCCAGCGGTTCCTCCTGCTTCTGCTTCCTGAGGAAAAACGAGGTAGTGTGATTATGGAGATAAGAGCGGGAGCTGGAGGAGAAGAAGCAGCGCTCTTTGCCAGTGACCTGTTCAGAATGTACTATAAGTATGCTGAAAAAAAGGGATGGGAAGTTGAGATCGCAAGTTTCAACGAAACGGATCTTGGAGGATTCAAAGAAATAGTGTTTTTTGTCAAGGGGAAAGATGCGTTCAGAAGATTGAAGTATGAAAGCGGTGTTCACAGGGTTCAGAGAATACCTGTGACAGAATCTGGAGGTAGAATTCACACATCAACAGCAACGGTTGCAGTACTTCCGGAAGTGGAAGAAGTGGAGATCGAAATAAAGCCGGATGACCTAAAAATAGAGACCTTTAGAGCATCTGGAAAGGGGGGGCAATACGTTAACAAAACCGAATCTGCTGTGAGAATAACCCACATCCCAACGGGTATAACAGTTTCATGTCAGAATGAAAGATCCCAACACCAAAACAAGCAAACAGCTTTGAGGATCCTAAGGGCGAGACTTTATCAATTGTACAAGAAGAAAGCTCAGGAAGAGATATCAGCTGAAAGAAAAAAGCAGATAGGCACAGGTGACAGGAGTGAGAAAATAAGAACCTACAATTTCCCCCAAAACAGAGTAACAGATCACAGGATAAATTACACATCCTACAGACTGGATGAGATTTTGAACGGAGATCTCGACGAAATTATAAATAAGCTTCTTGAAAGAGAACTCATGGATACTATAGAAAATGTGAAGATGTTGTGAAAGTGAGATCGATTCATTCTTTAAAATCATTCTAAGTTAAAAAAGCCCGCATGATGCGGGCTCTTTATATTTTGTACCTTCCTACAGTTTCTCTTAAACCCTCTATCCTCTCTCTTACAGTTTTTACAGAACTTGTGATTTCCTCTGAGCTTGCGGTGACTTCCTGTATCGATGTGTTAACACTCTGGATAGAAGACGTTATTTCCTGGATCACATTGGAATTTTCCGTCATAGCTTTCGTTATTTCATCTACAGCTGCCGTCTGCTCTTCAACGGCGGCCGCTATGTTCTCGAGCATCTCGGTGATTTTCGCTACAGAACTTATGATTTCGTTCAGCTTTCCTCCCGCTTGATCTGCAAGACTCGAACCTTCTTCAACGAGTTCTCTTACTTTATCCGACACCTTCACAGCTTCCTCTGCGATTCCTCTTATCTCATCTACAACTCCTCTTATCTTCTCTGCCGCCGTTCTGCTCTCCTCAGCGAGTTTCCTTATCTCGTCAGCAACAACGGCGAATCCTTTCCCAGCTTCCCCAGCGCGAGCCGCCTCTATTGCCGCATTCAGAGCAAGAAGATTCGTCTGTTCAGCGATGGCCGTTATGGTATCCACAAATCCTGTTATATCCTCAGATCCTTTCTGGAAACTGTCTACAACTTTTTGGATATCCTCTGTGACGCTCGTTATATTCTTCATGGACTCTATAACTTTCTGTATTATCTTTCCACCATCTTGAGCCAGCTCACTGCTTTTGGAACCGAAAGTTGCCGCTTCTTGTGCGTTATCAGCTATACTTTTAGTCGCTGCGGATATCTCTTGGGTTCCAGCAGTTGTTTCCTGAACACTTGCGGAAATATCTTCAACCCTGTGTGAGATATCGTCCATACTGCTCGTTATCTCGGACATGGAACTAGCGATCTGTTCTATGGATGTGGTTATACTGTCCATCTCACCTGAAATTTCCTCTGTGTTGTATTGTACGTCCTTCAAATTATCTCTTAAATACTCTATGGCGTGCTTGAAGGAGCTTATCAATCTGGATATCTCATCCTTACCCTCTTCCTCTTCGATATTCAGAGTTAGATCGTTTTCTTTCAACCTATCGGAGGCGTTCATGAGAAGTCCCAGTTTCCTGAACACTCTGAGAACGATCAAAACTGAAATCAATGCACTTACTATTAAAACAGCAAGAGGTACGATCAGCATAATAAAGGATATTCTCTTCATACTCTCATCCATGTACTCTATCGACTTCTTCATATCTTCCTTCGCTTTCTTATCCATTGTCCTCGCAATGTTCACAACATCCGTCATCACCTTGTCCATCTCATCGAGGATACTGGCGGTCTCTTCAGCTTTTGCATCTTTCAATGATTTTTCCAGACGGTTGAGCAGTTCATCTATTGTTTTGACCTGCTCCTCTATGGATTTGGTGTCTATACCAAGACTTTTCAAGGAGGCAAGCTTCTCCTCCAGTATCTTCTTGGTACTGTAGATATCCTCCTTTTCCTTGGCTCCTCTTTTTATGGTGAACTTTGCAACGGCATACTTCAAATCGTTTGCTTCCGTCAGAAGATAAGAAACCTCATCAGAAATCAACTCCGCACGCGTTATGTTCTCTTTTATATCTTCTTCTATATCCTCAAGATAATTGAGTATAAACAAACTGGTGATCCACATAACAACAATCGGGATCACCACGAGAAGAACCATCTTAACCTTGAGATTCACGGTTCATCCCTCCTTTATGGAAAAACTTTTGCTCCCGATGTTGAAGCAATAGTTTTGATCCTTATATTTCACTATGATTCTTGACCTTAATTTCAGTGCTTCAAATAGGGAAGAAGGGCCATCTGTCTTGCTCGTTTTATAGCCACCTTCAACATTCTCTGATGTTTCGCACAATTTCCATTTATTCTTCTTGGGGTTATCTTCGCTTTATCTGTTAAGAACTCCTTCAAGAGCTTAACGTCCTTGTAGTCAACATAATCTATCTTCAACTCACATAACTTGCATTTTTTGACCTTTTTTCTTCTCCTTCTAACAGGCATCTGATCTCCCTCCTTCAAAATGGTGGTTCGTCGTTCATGAATTCCTCTCCGAACATATCTTCTCCACCAATTTCTCTATCTTCAAGAGGTTTTTCTTCTTCCGTTACTTCGGGTTCTTCAACCACAGGTTTTTTGTCCATGAACCTCACAACGTTCGCCAGGACCTCCGGTGTAACCCTTTTCTCTCCCGTCGATGTCTCCCATCTTCGCATTCTCATTTCACCTTCAACCAGTACCAATCTCCCCTTTGTCAAGTACGTTCTTACGAATTCTGCGAGTTTACCGAATGTCACAACTCTGAAAAAATCCACATCCTGTGTCTCTTCTGTTGCGTTCTTTCTTGGAATCCTATCGACAGCTAACGTGAAAATAGATACAGGGGTTCCCGTCAATGTATATTTCTCCTCAGGATCTCTAACTAGCCTTCCAATGAGGATGATCTTGTTATAGAAAGACATCAGGTCACCTGCCCACTTTTTTCTTTCTTTTTCGCTTTTCTTTCCTTCTTCTCGATATCGAACCTCCTGAAAGTCTGCCATCTGAATATCTCGGGTGTTATCCTGTAAAACTCTTCCAGATTGTTCACTGTGTCTCCAGGTGCTCTAAAGAGTATCACCGTGTAATCTCCTTCTAGAAATTTCTTGATCCTGTAAGCGAGCTTTCTAACACCCCATCTGTCCACGTTTTCGATTTTTCCTTTGACTCTCTCCTCAATGATGTTTTTGACCTTTTCAACCAGTTTTTCCCTTTCTTCCTCGGGCATGGTCGGATCCATAATGAACATGGTTTCATAGACTCTCAATTCCTCCACAATAGCACCTCCTCCCACGGTCTTTTGGCCCCACAGTAACATGTGGAGCGGGAGCACAGAGGCTATTATACACGATGGAATACTTACACTACGGATAAAACTATTTGACACACGCGTGAACGAACTCCCCTGTTTTTATGAACTCCTCAAATCCTTTCAAGCATATCGGTTGCTCCAGAGGACACTTGGATAG
>QNAV01000027.1:0-9275 GCA_003641585.1 Thermotoga sp.
TCGGTTACATTCCATGATGTGGATGTTGTTCATACCTGAGGTGAACCGATGAGAGAGAAAAGACTAGAAAAGATCTTGAACTATCTTAGAGAAAAAGGATTTGCAACGATAAATGAACTCAAGGAATCCTTGAACGTTTCAGAAGCCACGATTCGAAGGGATCTGAATCTTCTAAAGCAGCATGGATTGATAGAAAAGTATAGGGGAGGGGCTTCCCTAAAGGGATACTCCAGAGAACTCTCGTTCTTTGCAAGGCTTGATGAGTTTAAGAACGAAAAAAAGAGAATAGCAAGAAAGGTGGTAACAATCCTTGAAGAACATCAGATAATAGCTCTTGGGGGAGGAAGTACGATCTATTACACAGTCTGTGCCCTCGATGATAGCTCCCTCCATGATTTAACCATTATCACGAATTCCATAACAACAGCATGGGCCGTTATACAACTTAAAAAGAGTTTCAAGCTCATCCACACAGGTGGAACAGTGAGGGAAGGATCTTTTGAGTGTATCGGAGGACACGTTTTCTCGTTTTTAGAAAAGATGAATTTCGATGTGTTCATAACGGGAGCAGATGGTATCCATCCCATCGTGGGAGTGACTTTCACAGATATTGAGGAAGCTTTCGTTGCCAGAAAAATGCTTGAGCGAAGCAAAAGAGTCATAGTAGTTGCAGATCACAGAAAGATTGGGAAGATAGCTCCCATAAAGATGTGCGATATGAATGAAGTCAGCTATTTGATAACGGATGCTCTTTCAAACGAAATATCGCTGTCGTTGAAAAAGCAGGGAGTTAATGTCATGTTAGCCTGACCGCTCGCTCATTCATGATAAAATGTATGACAGAATGAGGTGGAATTATGCTTGTTCTCACAAGAAAAGTGGGAGAAAGTCTTGTCATAGACGATAAGATCATCGTGAAGATTCTGAAAATTGAAGGAAATGCCGTGAAAGTGGGGATAGATGCTCCCAGGAATATAAAGATCCTTAGGAAGGAGTTGTACGATCGTGTGATCGAGGAAAACATAGAAGCAGTTAAAAGCCCCCTCGTTGGAATAAAGGAGGTGTTCAAAGATGGTGAAGGTGACGAAAGATCTGGTAAGACATCTGGAGAATCTGGCAAGACTGGAATTGACGGAAGAGCAGAGGGAGAGGATAATGAAAGACATGGAGGAGATACTGGGGTACATGGAGATGCTGGATGAGGTGGATGTCAGTGATGTTGAGCCCATGTACACACCTGTGGAAGATCCTGTCCTTCTCAGAAAAGGTGAACCTCGCGTTTTTGAAAGGATAGATCACATAAGAAAGAACTTCCCAAGTGAGGACAAAGGTCATATAAAAGTTCCAGGAATTCACAGATGAATTGGAAAGAAGCTGAAAAATTGGCGGCGGATCATCTGAAAAGAAAGGGTTACAGAATACTGGAGAGAAACTACAGAACCCCATACGGTGAGATAGATATAATCGCTATGAAGGGGAAAGTGTTGGTATTCGTGGAAGTGAAAAGCGGGTCTGGCAAAAGAATAAAACCATTGGATAGGATAGACAGAAAGAAAATTAAAAGAATGCTCACAACTGCTCAGTTTTTCATTTTGAATAAAAATTTTTCCTTCAGGAGAGTCAGATTTGATGTGATTGAAGTCACACCTTCAGGTATAACACATATCGAGGAGGTGAATTTTTGAAAGTAGTCGCTGTCAACAAGAAGGCACGGAACGATTACGATATACTGGAGACTTACGAAGCTGGAGTTGAACTCAAGGGAACGGAAGTGAAATCTTTAAGAGAAGGTAGTGTGAGTTTCAAAGACTCATTCTGTAAGATAAAAGATGGAGAGGTTTTTCTCATAAACCTTTATATAGCACCTTATAGACATGCAGGGGTTTTCAATCATGACCCAGAAAGACCCAGAAAGCTCCTGCTCCATAAAAGGGAAATAAAAAGATTGGCTGGAAAGGTCCAGGAAGAAGGAGTGACCATAGTACCCCTTAAGATATATTTCAACGATAGAGGAATAGCAAAAGTGGAAATAGCGGTAGCGAGGGGCAGAAAGAAGTACGACAAGAGAGAGAAGATAAAGAAGAAGGAGATCGAAAGGAGACTGAGAGAGTACATGAAATACAGGGGAAGGTGGTGAAGATGATACTTTTCAAAAGCCCAGGAATTGAGAACACAGAAGAAACGTTGAAAATAGCGATTGAGGAGGTAAAGAAATCCGGCTTGAAAACACTGGTGATCTCCTCAACAAGGGGATATTCTGCGGAAAAAGCTTTGAAAATCATACCGGAGGGTATAAAACTGATAGTTGTAACCCATCATTACGGTTTTAAGGAAGAGAACGAATGTGAATTCTCTGAGGAGATCAGAAAGAAGATCGTTGAAAAGGGTTACGATGTTTTAACAGCCACTCACACACTTTCTGGTATAGAGAGAACCTTCAGAAAGGAATTTGGAGGGTTGTATCCCACAGAGATAGTTGCCCAAACTTTGAGGTTGTTCTGTGAAGGCGTCAAAGTTTGTGTTGAGATAGCTGTAATGTGTGCAGATGCTGGACTTGTAAGAACAGATGAGTGGATCGTTACATGTGCCGGTACGTCTAAGGGACTAGATACAGCGCTGGTCATAAAACCTTCGAATTCAAACAGATTCTTCGATTTAAAGATAGGAAAAGTGCTGTGTATGCCATCAGATTACACGTAAAATGAAGGGGGGGACCCCCCTTCAATCCCAAGGATTCCATTTTCCGGATAAGAAGAGATCTATGTGTTTTGCCGCCCTTTTACCGGCTCCCATAGCCTCTATAACCGTTGCCGCTCCTGTGACAATATCCCCTCCCGCAAAAACACCCTTAACACTTGTTGCTCCGGTCTCTAAGTCAGCTTCTATGTATCCCCGCTTGTTTCTTTTAAGTTCCTTGAACTCAGACAGAAGGAGACGATTCGCTTCTTGCCCAATGGCTTCTATGGCCATATCGACTTCCATTGTGAAGTTACTACCTTCTATTGGAATGGGTCTTCTCCTGCCAGAAGAATCAGGCTCTCCAAGCTTCATTCTCACGCATTCCATAGCCACCAAGTTACCTTCCTCGTCTCCTATGTACTTAACGGGTTGTGTCAACCAATGGAACTCTATTCCCTCTTCTATAGCATGATGGTACTCTTCGAGCCTTGCTGGCATCTCTTTTTCAGATCTTCTATAAACTATCATCACCTTCTCTGCCCCTAACCTTAAAGCACTTCTTGCTGCATCCATCGCCGTGTTTCCTGCACCAATGACTGCCACTTTTCTTCCAACCTTTATCGGAGTATCGTATTCTGGGAAAAGATACGCCTTCATAAGGTTTATCCTTGTTAGAAATTCGCTGGCTGAGTAAACTCCGTTCAAATTGGTACCAGGTATCTTCATGAATTTTGGAGTTCCAGCTCCTATACCAATGAATATGGCATCATATTCCTCAAGTAATTCCTTAACTGATATCGATTTTCCAACGACCACACTGGTTCTTATTTCAACTCCCAATCTCTTTATGAATTCCACTTCTCTCTCCACGATCTTTTTAGGAAGCCTGAATTCCGGTATCCCATAGATCAAAACACCGCCTGGTTTATGGAAGGCCTCAAACACAACGACATCGTATCCCATCTTCGCAAGGTCAGCAGCTGCTGTGAGCCCAGCTGGCCCTGCCCCTATAACGGCAACTTTTTTGTTCTTCTTATCGCTTATCTCTGGGACTCTGATTCCAACATTTTCCGCTTCCCAATCCGCTACGAACCTCTCCAATCTCCCTATGGCTACAGGTTCCGCATTTGGTATCTTCCCTACAACACATTTTGCCTCACACTGAACTTCCTGAGGACAGACTCTGCCACAGACCGCCGGGAGGTTGTTGTATTTCTTTATGATATCTATAGCTCCAAGAAAGTCTTTCTCTCTGATCTTCTTTATGAATCCAGGTATATCGATTCCCACAGGACAACCGGAAATACACGGATGAGTGGGACATTGTAAACATCTTTCAGCTTCTCTAATTGCTTCTTCTTCGGTGTAACCTAAAGCAACCTCCTCGAAATTTCGTCTTCTGACCCGAGGATCCCGCTCTTTCATTGGTGTCTTTTTCAATTGTTTCAAAGCCAAGATGTATCACCCACCTTTTTCAGGAATCTCTCAAGAGCCAATTTCTCTTCTTCCTTGTATTGATTCAATCTCTTGAGGAGCTCATCCCAATCCACTTTTGTTCCATCGAATTCTGGTCCATCAACGCATGCAAATTTTATCTCCCCATCCACACTCACCCTGCAGGCTCCACACATTCCAGTACCATCCACCATTATGGAGTTCAACGATACCCATATGGGAATACCGTATTCTTTAGCCTTCAGAGAGCAAAATTTCATCATTATGGCTGGACCGATCGCCCACATTATGTCGAACTTGTATCCTTTCTTCATCAGGTAATCCATCCCATCCGTCACAACACCTTTCATGCCTTTACTTCCATCATCGGTTGTCACGAGAATCTCAGAAAGCTCTGAAAACTCCTTCTCCATTATCACGTACTCTGCTGACCTACCACCAAGGATGGAGAAGAGTTCATTTCCTGCTTCTTTCAGAGCCTTTGCTATAGGATACAAGGTGGCTATTCCAACTCCACCACCAACGAGGAGAACTTTCCCATAGTACTTTATCTCGCTGGGATTTCCAAGAGGTCCAACTACATCCAGGAACTCATCGCCTTCTTTCATCATGCATATTTCATAAGTGCTCTTCCCAACAGCTCTGACGATCATTCTGAAAGCTTTTTCCTCGGGAAACGTGTCAGCCACAGTTAGGGGGATTCTCTCCGCTTTTTCATGGGTTCTGACAATGATGAATTGGCCGGGCTTTGCTCTTTTGGCAATATCCTCGTTTTCAATTATGAAATCGTGCACTCCTGGTGCTAATCTTCTTTTTTTCAAAATTTTGTTAGGCAAGTTGTCACCTCCTCTTCACAATTTTACCAAAAAAATCACAAACTCCGAAAGGCTCAACCCACATCTATATCACTTCCACCTACTCCTCCACCGACACCTGAACCAAAATCTCCTCCACCTCTGACCGACGTACTGGAACTCACAATGGATCTCGCTGTGAGCGGTATAGTGGAGAGATAAGCATAAACAGGAGCTTCGTAGCTACTTCTTGCGATGGGGGTGTTGGGAGGTTCAGGAAGCATTTTTCTCATGATTCTCACGGTTTTTTTAGCAACACCAAGGGCCGTTGCGTAGATGAGGTAACCTTCCCACAGAACGATGGAATCTGGAGGATGTTGAGATAATAGGGAAAAATCCGTTATGAACCTCTCGAACGCTTTCCATTTCAGGTAGTACACCCTACCCTCCTCAGTCCATCTTGCTAAAATATCCTTCCTCAGGAAAAGTACGAACAGATTGATCAAAAATCCTGAAAGCCCCATCGCACTGCTGAATATGGTAACATGTTCGTACCCTTTCATGAACGATGGAAGGAATAGGAAAAGGAAACCTGGAATCATCAGGAAGAAAGCCGTAACCTTGGCTATCGTGTTTCCTTTCGCTTCGATGAAATCTCTCCCTTTAACTTCCTCAGAGATATTTTGTTGCCAGGATTTATACAGATCATAAATCGCTTTAGCTTCCTTTTTCAACTGAGGTTTCGGATTCTTCAGATCGATGATTCCATCAACTGCCAGCAATTCCAATATTTTGTAGATCTCTTCGTTTCTTCCAGGACGTTTCAAAAGTTTCAAATGATTTCTTTCTATGGATATCGATTTTTCCTTGATCATTTCTAGAATGGCTGATGAAAAACCGTTTTCATCTGGAAGACCACATAAGTTCTTCACCACGGCATTGACGATTTCTGGTGGATCTTTCGAGGGAGGTTCTCTTTCAAACATGGCATTGTAACTGACTTTCTTCTCTCTACCTAATTTAAGATAGACCATTATAGGAAGGAGCACGCTCAGAAGAATATAAGCTATTGAAGATGCGGTCACAAGAGGGCTCAAAAATTTATATGTTCTCTCTCCTCTCAAGGCATCCTCCATAGAAAGGGGTACCTTGACTTCGCTTGGAATACTTAAGATTTTTGGGAATATGTACCTTCCTTCAACGAAAGTATGAGGAGGCACGTTTTCAAACAGGAATTCATATTTCCCTTTTTCATTCGATAGATTTTCTGCAAAATTCGGATGATGAAAGATCCTAGGAGTTGGAAAATTATCAGGTATCTCAACTCTCACTCTCAGTTCTTTGATCCAAGAATTTCTAGAACCACCAACGTACTTCACAAACAGCTGAGAAAAATCTTCTCCATGGATGATGAGATTTTTTACTCTGTAAGTGAAGGAGTAGGTTATCAAAGCCGGTTCGTGATAGATATCGAGAGATCTCGTGTACCAGAATTTCAATCCCACACCATTTTTCAATTTTTCCTTGTTCACCATCGAAGGTCTTGGCCCCTCTAGTCTTTTCACATTTAAAAGTTCGAAATCCATGGGCTCTGGAAATGACACCCTCCAACTCAAGTATCTGAAAGGTTTTTTCAAATTCCAAGTTATCTTTTCAGTCACGACACCGGATCCATCCTTCTTGAGAATCAGCTTGTATTCCATAGCTGGTATATCGAAGAGCGGCGAACCAGAAAAGTAGTGGATGTAAAGAAATATGGAAACAAAAACTACTATTCCAAAAACAATGTATCTTTTCACAGACTTCACCTTCTCAACATGCGCTCTCTTATGCCAAGGGATCTCAGATGTATGACCTTGTACTTTTTGAATATCTCCCCAAGCTCGTTAACTTTCGCCACTATGGAAACGGTTTTTTCCCTCCTCCATACGATCTCTTTGTCTGTAACATCCCCTTCTATCTCGATTTCCACTAAGTCTTCAAAATTCTTCCAAAAATCTTCCAAACTGCCGAAATAGATGGTTTTCCCTTCGTTCATGACAAGGATCCTATCACACATCCTAAGAATATCTTCCTCCGAATGCGAAGATATCATCATCGTCACACCATTTTTCTTCAGACTTTCCAAAACCTGCCATATTATCTCTGAGGATTCCCGATCCAAACCACTCGTTGGCTCATCCAGAAGCAGCAATTTGGGGTTTTTTAGGAGAGATATGGCAAGGGATACCCTCTGTTTCATACCTTTGGACAGAATTCTCACAGGCTTTTTGAAGGGAATTCTCAGCATTTCCATAACTTCTTCAAAATTATTTTGAGCCCGACTCACTTTCGAAAAATGTAATATGTTCTCCTCAGCGGTTAACTCTTCAAAAAGGGAGGGATATTCCGGAACATATGAAATTAATTTTCTGACCTTAGATGGATTTCTGAGAGCGTCGATCCCCATTATGGTTATTCTCCCCGAACTCGGTTTCAATATCGTGGCCACGATCTTCAAAAGTGTAGTCTTCCCAGCAGCGTTGGGTCCAAGGATCCCCAGCGTTTTACCTTCCTCGAGGTGAAACGTGATACCTCTCAAAACGGTAACTTTTCCATAGTTCTTGTTCACATCGATAAGCTCTATCACGTTGTATCCCCCAATTTACGTATTTTATCTATAATATCTTCTCTTCCCTTTTTCACTATATATCTCACAAAAGAAGGATTCCTGGTGATCAAAATGAGAATTGCTTTCAAGAAAAATTCTTTGTTTTTCTTTGAAAACGTATCATCATCCAAAGCCTTCAGAAGTAGATCTACGGATTTTTCAGAATCTATGTTGGCCAGAACCATGGCGACCTGTTCGCACAGATCTTTTCTATAGGAATCTTCAAACAACAGATATTCAAGGTAAGGTAAGAATTTCTCACCTTTGCCTATCTTGGCCAACGCTTCATATATCACCAGCAAGGCTTCTTCAGCATCATATTTGGATAGCATTCCGAGAAGAATTTTTTCCATTCGTTTCTCTCCAAGGTCTCCCAGAATATCCACGATGTACAGAAGCGTTACATCGTTCTTCTCGATCCCCTTTCTCCATCTCTTAAGGAGTTCGGCGTAGAGAAATTCTCGAGCATCATCTCCTAGAAGGCGAAGAGCTTCTGATACGATCTCTCTAACCTCTGGGTCTTCATCTCCCAGCAATTTAAAGAGTGTGGGCAAAGCATCTTTCCCTCTTTCTTCTACGATCTTTCTTATGAGCTTTTCCTTTTTCTCTAAGTCCATTCAACCAACATCCCTTCTCTCAATATTATACGTTTGTCGAATTCTTCAGAAAATTCCTTATCGTGTGTTATGAAACATATCACTTTGTTCAACTTTTCCAGTTCTTTCAGAGATTCAGCTATCTTCTTCTTGTTACCGCTATCTAAACTCGAAAAACCTTCATCTATGAAGAAGGCTTCCATCTCACCTGCAACCGTTTCTGCTACGGCCATTGCGAGAGTTATTGAAACCAGAGTCCTTTCACCTCCTGATAATCCTCTAGCATCTCTCTCTTGACCTCTGTCCAATATCACAAAACCGTCTTTGAAATTTAGAGAGAATCTTCCATTCGTCAGTATGGAGAGGTGATTATTGGCTCTATCGAGAATTTTTTCCAGGCATCTGTTAACAAAGAACGCTTGAAATTCCTCGCTTCTTAAGGATTTCAGCATACTTTCATATACCGTGAATTTTTCCTGAACTTTTCTTTTCTCCTCCTCCAATCTTCTGTATTCCTCTTCCAATTTGTTCAATTCCTCGAGATCCCTTGATATTCTGGATATTTCAACTATAACATCATCTCTATCTTTTCTTAGCTCATTCAGAAGTTTTTCCGCTTTTTCCAATTCTTCTCTTGGATCTCTCATGACACCTTTTTCCGCTTCCAGATCCTTTATATCTTCCAGAAGGATCCTTCGCTCTCCCCTCAAACTCTCGATGGAACTTTCAGCGTTTGTCAATTCTCTATCCTTGTATTTAAGGAAAGTCCCTATATCTAAACCGTTCATTTCCAGCTTTTTCAGAAAATCGGACTTAAACTCTTTTAACCTTTCTTCAGAAGATTCCACCTTCTTTTTCAATTCTGACAGCTTATCTTTCCTCTCTTGAATGCTCTTCGACATCTCCGAAATCCTGCCACTCAATCTTCCTATCGTAGCTTCTAAATCGCGAAGCTTTCTCGATATCTTTTCTCTGTCAATTAAGGTATTTTCAAGCTTTTCATCCACACCTTCGAAATATCCCATACCTTTCAATCTTTCTTTCATAGCGTTTATGGATTCTGAAAGAACTTTCACTCTATCCCTTTTCCTGGACAGATCA
>QNAV01000028.1:0-9204 GCA_003641585.1 Thermotoga sp.
GCTGCATCGAGTTCCACAACATCCATGAAGGCCCCTTCATCTATGGCCAAACATGACTGACATCGATTGCAAGGCTCGGCATCTTTTCTGCTCTCGCAATTCAAGGATTTCGCTAGAATACGAGCCGTGGTGGTCTTTCCCGTTCCTCTTGGGCCAGCGAATATATACGCATGAGCCACTCTGCCCATTTTTAACGCATTTGTGAGAACTTTCTTGACATGATCTTGCCCAACTATTTCTGAAAAACTCTTGGGTCTGTATTTCCTGTACAGAACCTCCACAAAAACCACCTCAAAAGCCTTATGATAAAATAAATCTTGCTTAATAGGATTATACCAAATGTTCTTAACCTGGAGGGAAAAATTGTGAAAAAAATAACCATAATATTTCTCCTAGTGTTCCTGGATCTGATGATATCCACTGTTGGTGAAACGACTATCTACGAGAAAAGAGTTGTATTCAAAATCGTTTACAATGAAAGTTCTGATCGGGAATGGTTTGAAGATTTTGTAAAAAAAACCAGAAGAAACCATGGACTCCCAACAAATGAAGATTTTCTGAAGGATCTGAAGGAGACCATTTTCGATGTTTCAGAAGAGGTCGGTATAGATCCATTGCTTTTAATAGCGGTTATAGAAGTGGAAAGCGATTTCAGAAATATCGTGGGAACATCAGGAGAGATGGGCATGATGCAGATAAAAAAGGGAACTGCTAAAATGGTAGCTGAAAAGTTCGATTTAAAAGAGCCAGAGGAAGGTTGGGAAGAACTCATTTGGAATTACAAAGAGAATATAAGATTCGGTGCCTATTACCTCAAATACCTTTTGGATAAGTTCAATGGAAATTTGAGAAGGGCTCTTGAAACGTACAACGGAGGTAAATGGAAGGAGGAATACGCTGAGAAGGTTTTAAAAGTCTATGAGGAAGTGAAAGATTATGCGAGTTCTAGTGGTGGAGGATGACGAAAAAATAGCGAGACTCTTGAGAATAGTCCTCGAGGAGAATGACTATGAGGTTAAGGTAGCCCACGATGGAGAGGAAGCGTTGTACCTATACGAGACATACAACCCACATCTCATCGTGCTCGATCTGATGCTTCCTAAAATCGATGGTTTCACAGTTTTAGAGAAGATTAGAGAAAACGATGAAGAGATAGGTATAATCGTACTCACTGCAAGAGGCGAGATCGAAAACAGAGTCAAGGGACTTAAAAAGGGAGCGGATGACTACATTCCAAAACCATTTCACCTTGAGGAACTTTTGGCTAGGATAGAGCGCGTTGCAAAAAGAATCAGGAAGGTGGATAGAATAGAAGTGAATGGGATCGTATTGGACATCGAAAACTGGAAACTCGTTGTGGATGGAAAAGAAATCGACCTTTCTGAGAAAGAATTTGCTCTCTTAAAAATATTATTCGAAAACAGAGGGCGGGTGCTGAGCAGAAAGGAGATTCTCGAGAGCGTCTGGGGTGATTCTGAAAACATCTCGAAAAACATCGTGGACGTTTACATAAAGCATTTGAGAGATAAGCTGGGAAACAAAGGTGAAGTGATTAAAACGGTTAGGGGAAAAGGTTATGGTGTTCAAGGCTAAATGGAAGATTCTGATAACTCAAACTGCTCTCTTCTCACTTTTTTTAGGAATAGCTCTTCTGATCTCGTACAACGTGATATCGGCTATCTACGTGAACAGGATCATAAGGCAGATGGTAGAGCCCCCACTTTTGAAATTTGAAAGATTTCTGAAGATACCGAATATAGCTGTTTTCGCATTGAACGATGGAATAAAGGTTGTAAGAACTCCTTTCTCCAAAGAGTTAACTGACAAACTGATCGAAGTGGCAAGAAAATTAAAAGATAGAAAGACTTTAAAAAGTCTAGAAGGAGAAGACTTTCTTTTTCTGAAGGTCGAAATCAGGGGCAAAGAGTTCGTGGTCGTAAGACCTTTGGGTTTTGTTCTACACTCTCTCAGAAGGAGCTTTTTGTTCATCTGGATCGTATTCTCGGTTGTGTCTTTCTTCCTGGGTAACATGGTGATCTCAAGAGTTTTAAACCCGATAATGGATATGATAAGACAAGCGAGGAAATTTTCCGGAGAAAATCTGGGAAGAAGACTCCCAGAACCTGAGACCCATGATGAGTTTCAGGAACTTGCAAGGACATTGAACGAAATGCTGGATAGAATTCAAAAGGCTTTTGAAAGACAATCCCAGTTCATGAACGATGTATCTCATGAGCTGAAAACACCTCTGACTTCCATCCTTGGATATTCCGAACTCGCCTTGAGGTTCTCGGATAGGGAAGAAATAGTGAAAGAATCCCTGGATTCCATCAGAGAAACTGCCGATAGAATGATGAAACTGATACAGAACATGCTGGATCTTTCAAAATCTCTGGAAAATTTAGTGATGGAAAGAATCGACATGAGACATTTTTTGGAAAAGCAGATAGAGAACTTCTCGAAAGAATTTCCTGAATTCCAATTCGATCTTTCAGGAGATGGAGTAGTTGTAGCGGACAGGAAAGCTCTCGCCATAGTCGTGAAAGCTCTTGTAGAGAATGCAATAAAATTTTCGGAGAACGAGAAGATCGTGATCTTGAGATGTGGGGATGGTTGGTTCTCTGTTGAAGATAGAGGGAAGGGTATTCCACGTGAGGAACTTGAAAGAATATTTGATAGATTCTATAAAGTTGATAGATCCAGATCAACGGGTGGATATGGTCTCGGTCTTTCAATTGTCAAGAAATACGTGGAAGCCATGGAAGGAAGAATAGAAGTGGAGAGTGAATCTGGAAGAGGGACGAAGTTCACAGTCTTTTTAAGATCTTCCTGATTATGAAAGCCAGGGGTATTGATATACCTAAGGAAAGAGCCGTTCTGTATAGAGAAACGAAAATGGGTGCTTTGATATGACAGAAAGTGTTGAACATGGAAACAAGGGCGATGGATCCAAAAGCTTCCACTATGAAAAACCATCTGTACTTTTCAAAGTGCTTGAGAGTTAGGAAGAATGGAAAAGCCAATATTTCTTTAAAACGAGGCCTGATCCATAAAATGCTCTCCAAGAAATCTCTGAAATTTCTTTCAAAAGATGAAACCCAACCAAAATTACCAGATCTCAAGATGTAGTAGATTCCTACCGGTATGAGGATGAGGAGAAATGGCAGGAATTTTCTCCAGTTCTTTCTTTCCCTGTACAGACCTTTGAAGAAAATAAAAAGTGGGAGCAATACGAGAGACAGTTTAACCCCTCTGAATTCCGATATCTGATTCAGGTGGTAAAAATCACTCAGAGAGAGATTAACGAGTAACGATAATGCTAAAAATCCCAAAATCGTTAACACTCTCTTTCTTTTTGCCAAATCATAGATCGCCAACGTGCCTAGAATTCCAAGATAAGATACCATCAAGTTCTTATCAAAAAACAGAAATAACATTGACAGTATAGCAAGTACAGGATGGTATATGGCGATCAAAAAAACGAGGAGAATGAGCGGTACGATCCTGGGGAATGAGGGTTCTTCCTCTGGGGGAGGGGGAAAACTCACCAGTTTCCCTGGGATGGCCTTTTCCAATCTTTTAACCAGATCTTCTTCATCTATACCAGGAAGGGACCTTATCCATAAAACTTCGACACTCCTTTCAAGAACAGCTCTTCTGAACCTGTGGTATACGTTTTTCTGGGACAGATTGAGTTTCTCGATCTCTGCCGGTTTTATGAAATGAACTCTGAAAAATTTTTGTTTCTTTCTGAACCTTGCAACTTCCCTTGAAAACCTCCAAGAAGGGTCGAACTCCAGGATACCTTGCCAGATATTCCTTCTGTCCAAAATCTTCGCTATTTCTTCTGGATCTTTATTCACAGGTTTTCCTTTAAGAAAAACTACAGATGCTCCCGTAAGTGATTTCATATTTGATGAAAGATCCCATAACTCCACGCCCAGTTCATCCAGATCTTCATCTCTTATGACCGAGAAATTCAATCCTTCAAGATCACATCTCCATCTCAAGGGGAGAAAGGCGGATATCACGATAAAAGACAGGAGAAGAAAGATGTAAAACAATTTATCTTTCAACTTCGATCTCAAGATCAACCCCATCCACCTGCCCTTTCAAGCACTGCGAAGACCAGCCGTAAAGAATGTGCCCTGAAAGAGTTATACCACAGATCTTTATCTTCTCTTCTTTCCCTAAATACATGACTTTCGGTTTCTTTCCCATCCTAGTCACATAAGGGTTCTTTACAAGGAATATCTTCTCCGATGAGTTCCCATATGTATCGACAGCTTTGACATAAACAACATGCCTTCCCAGAGGTATGGATCCTCTTATAGGTTTTCCATCGCACACGATCGTTAAGTCCACCGCCGTCATATCATGTACCGTTATTTTACCATCCATCAGTTCCAGCTCCGGAGGGGTTCTGTCAACCACCCTTACAACCATGTGGATCATACTGTCATCTTTAAAACCAAAGAGATTCATAATGCCAGGCACTCTGGGTACCAGTTCGTGATTCTCCATCCTTTCTAAACTGCTAAACCACGTCATTTCAGGCAATATGAGTTTTTTCCCCAACTCCCAGATCAGTTCGTAATGCTCCCTTCTAAACTTTAAAGGCTCCACATAAACGGTTTGAGAAGATGCCAGTCCAAGCTCGTTTTTGACGCTTATTTTGAGAGTACCACTCTTTTCTAAAACTACAGGAATATTCTTTCCTTTTCTGCCATCGAATTCCCACAAGATGTTGTACCTGTAGCTATCTCCCACTTTAACGAAGACCACCGTACCGAAATCTGGAAAAGTAACAGGATAGACGTCCAAGACGGGCTTTTGAGGTTTAGCATTTATGTCACCATACACAATCCATTCCTTCGGCATTTCAAACTTTTTGAAGAAATAGGATAAAAATTCCACGAATTTATTCCTGTTAACAGGTTCCTTCACATGGATTTTTTCGATCGAATATATCTCTATGGGGAATCTGTCGATTCGAACGCCTTTGAAAATACCTTCTTCAAAATCTTTCACTAATTTTTCGAAGAATTCTCTTGGAACCCTTATATCTCCCTCCAAAACCCCTATTGTTCTTCCATTTTCGAGAACGATGAGTTTCTCTTCTGGAAGTTTTATGGAAACTTTACCTTTAATATCAGGAGGCTCATACACATAGGCAACTCCAGAGAAAAAAGATAAGTCTTCTTCGACTTCAACATGTGAGAATACATTTTCAAATGGTACGAAGCATGTACCGTTGTATGTGTTCACGACCAGTATGTACGAGAAACATGAGAAACTGGCTATGAGTGAAAAAAATATGAAGAGCGATTTCATCTCTATCTCTCCTTCTCAAGGAGAGAGAGAACTTTTGAAAGATCTTCGGGGAGAGGACTTTCAAACCTGACTTTTTCCATCTTCCAGGGGTCAAAAAAGGATACTTCCTTACAGTGAAGAAAGAACCTTTTTAAACCATACTTCCTTTTGAATTGCCTGTTGAATTCTTTATCCCCATAGAGCTCGTCTCCTACTATCGGATGGTTTATGGAAGACATATGCCTTCTTATCTGGTGCTTCCTACCAGTATATGGGATGACTTTTAAAAGCGAGACATCATCGTAATTCTTTAAAACGATGTATTCAGTCGATGCATCCTGGCTTTCTATAGGCTCACTTACGATTCCGCTTTTTTCCACGATCCCTTTTACCAGGCAAATGTAGATCTTCCTCACTTTTCTATCTCTAAACAGTTCTCCCAAAATTCTTGCTGATTCCACATCTTTTGCCACAATCAGAACACCCGATGTCTGCTTATCCAACCTGTGAACGAGATGAGGCGTGAAACCTTTTTCCCTCCCGTAATACATCAATCCTTCTATCAACGTCGCCACATGTATTCCTTTCCCTGGATGGAGGGCTATACTTGGCGGTTTGTTCAAGACGAGGTACCTGTCATCTTCGAAGATAATATCGAACTCCATAGGCTGGGGTTCAAGGGAGTCTTTTTCAATACGCTTGAATCTTTCAAGATTCACGTATCTTATCTCGACAACATCTCCAACTTCCAATTCGAAGGAGGGATCCCTTGCTCTCCTGCCGTTGACATAAACTTTTCCCTTTCTCAAGAACTTGTAAATAACTGACAAAGGGACATCAGGTAGTTTCTTCCTCAAAAATCTATCGAGTCTCCTATAGTAACTCTGCTTCTCCACCTTCTCTCTAAACATACACTCCTTCAATCCCTCACTTCCACGATATCATTCTTTTCGTTGAGAATCACCACGACAGGCTTCACTTGCTCTTCTGGTGAAGCTATGGCAAAGGACATTATTATGATTCTATCACCTATCTCTGCTCTTCTTGCCGCTGCCCCATTTAGAACGATCTTCCTGCTACCTTTCTCTCCTCTTATAACATACGTCAGGAACCTTTCACCGTTGTTCACATTCGCAACCAGAACCATCTCACCTTCTTTTACATTCGAGAGTTTCATGATCTCCTCATCTATTTCGATACTCCCAGTATAGTTTAGGTTCTTGTCTGTAACAACCGCCATGTGTATCTTCGATTTCAGATATATTCCAAACACAGAAATCCCCTCCTGGTAGTATATTCTACCTCATCTTCTGAATATGTATCCAAAGAACGAAGCGATGTAGGAAGATGAAAGGACAAGGAATATGGAAAGAGCAATTGCTTTCAAAGAAAACAGTTCCATCAGACGACTGAAGATCTCCTCGTTTGAGAATAACACTTTTATCATAAGATAGAAACAAACACTGGCGATAAGGAACGCTATGGTAAGGGTTATGAGGGATTTTGCAAAGGATCCGAACCTATACCCGATTATGAAGAAAATCACAAGGGAACCAACCCATACAACGAGTGTGGGAAGAGGTGAAAAAGGGCCAAGGATTAACTCGCTCAGGTTGAAAAGAAATGCAAATGAGGATATCAAAAAATCCGTCACCACATTGCATCACCTCAGAATCTTAAAGTCATGAACTTTTCGATCCACCAGTATTTCACCTTCACATTCACGAATCCAGAAATTTTCCAATTTTGCATGTGTTTTCTGACAGGAAAGGAAACCTTTAATCTCCTCACTTCTGAATTCACCGACTGTGAAAAAACCTGTATCATATCATCTTTTTCATCGATTATTCCCAATTGATACTCCATAACGAACACTTTCAAACCTTCAGGAACGAGTAGATTTATCTCACCTTCATACATTCCATCATTTACAGCGATGTTCACGTCCGCCGTCAACTGGTTAACCTTCCTTGTGTAGGATACGCTGAGAAGAATCCCCACAACGAAATTCACACAGAGGAGGGAAAAAATTACGAGGAGAGTGATAAAACTCATTGAAGGGTGCGATTTCATGACATCTCCTTCTTTCCGGACGAAGGATTATCTTTCAAAACCCTCCCTCAATATTTTCAAGCTGCTTCTGTATTCATCTATGAACCTATCCATACTGTTGATTTCCAGTATCACGACTCCTTCAAAACCGTTCTTTTTGAATATGTTTATAACATCTTCGTAGGGAATGATACCCATACCGAGCGGCAGGTGAATGTCTCCCAAACCGTATACGAATCTAAAATGATATGTTTCTGGGATCTCCTTATAAGTTAGCGCATACTCTCCAAGGTTATCACTCACATGAAGCTCTACAATCTTCGGGAGGGCCAGTTCTATTTGTTTTATAAAATCCAAACCGTAGTAGTTGGTTATCGTGAAGAGATGAGCTATATCCAAAGTGATACCAACGTTTGGATGATCCACACTCTCAACTACTTCAAGAACTTCCTCCATAGTTTGAATCGTGTTTTCAACACCTATCACGAGGTTGTAATCCTGAGCCAGGTCTCCTAGAATCCTCAAAGATTCTATCTCCGCTCTCACCTGATCTTTAGCTGCAAGATCCAGATTATGATCTATCTCCCCACAGTGGTACACAACGACCTCTGCTTTTATCTCTTTTGCAAATTGAAGGGTTGACTTCATGACTTCCATATGAAGAGGGTTGAATCTGTTCTTGAGGTTCGTTATATCAGGTGCATGAACCGTGTACTTAAAATTCCATTTCTCAAGGACCCCTTTGACTCTATCCAATCTGTTTTTCAATATCTTCCCTTTCAGTATGACGTCTAAACCTGCTGGGGGTATTTCAACGTAATCCACATCCAGCTTTTTGAAAAATTCAAGCTCTCTTTCAAGTTTACTAAGAACTCCTCCTATTCTTCCCGTATCTACGTTAACGCCTATGCCTTTAACCATATCATTCACCCTCAGAGAACAGCTTCCTCTGTGTCAGGATCAAACAGATGAATCTTGTCTTCGTTTAGGAACAAACTCACCTCTGTCCCTTCTTTAGGTACATCACCAGGCTCTGCAAATATCTTCACGAGTTCCCGCGTTTTATCCGTCATCACGTTTACTATAATATCCCTGCCTAAAGGCTCCAGAACGTACACGACACCCTGTATAGCCCCTTCTTCTTTCCCTTCTTTTATAACAACATCTTCTGGTCGGAAACCAAGAACGTACTTTTTGTTTTCATCAACTTTCATCTCTCTTGGAAGCTTTATTCTTGCTGTATCTCTTACAGCGTATTTCTTTCCCTCTATTGCGAAATCCTTCAAGAAGTTCATTGGAGGATTACCGATGAAAGCAGCGACGAACATGTTCCTTGGGTTGCTATAAATCTCATCTGGCGTTCCATATTGTATCAGCTTTCCCTGGTTGAAAACTGCAATTCTGGACGCCATGGTCATCGCTTCTGCTTGATCGTGCGTGACATATACAGATGTTATACCCAGATCTTCCTGAAGTTTCTTTATCTCCGCTCTCATCATCATCCTGAGCTTCGCATCCAGATTCGAGAGCGGTTCGTCAAAAAGCAATACCTTAGGTTCTTTGACAAGGGCCCTTGCAAGAGCAACCCTCTGTTGCTGCCCTCCAGATATCTGAGAGGGTTTTCTATCGAGCAAGGAATCTATCATCAGCTTTTTTGCGATTTGAACCACTTTCTTGGTGATTTCTTCTTTCGGTAATTTCTTCGCCTTCAACGGGAAAGCTATATTTTCAAACACGTTCATATGGGGGTAAAGTGCATAATTTTGAAAGACCATTCCAATCTCCCTGTACTTTGGAGGGACATCGTTCATTAATATATCATCGAAGTATATCTCTCCA
>QNAV01000029.1:0-9197 GCA_003641585.1 Thermotoga sp.
TGATCTGAAGAAATTATGAGGAGAGTGTCCTTGGGAAGGACATTCACGAGCTCATTCTCTAGTATTCTAAGAACCCAATAGAGTTCTGTTTGGTAAGCCGCTCCATCCGCACCTAGTCTGTGTCCTAACGTGTCTGCAAGTCCCCAGTAAGCGAAAACAAACGTTCTCTCATCTTCTCTCAGAATCTTTTTTATAATAGTTACCATGTCGCTTATACTATGATATCCTTTCACCAAAGCACCTTCATGATGCATCTTTGATAGACCTGTATTTCTGAAGATGTTTGCAGTTACCGCAACGGGTTTTATGCCCTCTTTTCTCAACTTTTGGAATATGGTTTCTCTTTCGAGAAAATGATGGATGTTCAAACCTCTCTCAAGAAGGGAATCTCTGGGAAAACCAACTGGGGAGAACTCTATCATGTTGGTTAGCGTCCCAAATTCCTTCAAAAACAGTATGTAACCCATCATACCGTGTTCTTGAGGGGTGAGAGCTGTGCAGAAACTTGTTAAAGCTGTTGCGGTTGTCGTTGGAAATACAGAAGTACCGATGAGAAGTTTTCCTCTTTCAAGTATTCTTAATGTTCGCCTTTCTCGTAACTTTTCAAGGTTCCTATAGCCCATGGCATCCAAGATTACGAGAACGATTTTCCTCACACCGTTCAGATCCACAAAATCACCCAGTGGATAAGGCGGATGGTGTGTTTCGACACCGAAGTGTTTGAGAAGAGAGACAACAAGATTCACTATCGAGAAGCGTTCGTAATGCGGCAGGAAAAGTTCATCATCGATTCTCTTTTTTAAAATCTCTTCCAGAATATCCTCGTTCATCCTTTCACCGATCCTTTCGTCAAACCGCTTATCAAGAACCTCTGGAGTGATAGAAAGAGAATGACCATGGGTGTCATTCCAATCAACGCCGCAGCTGTGAAAATTCCCCATTGTGTCTCATAAGGGCCCACCGAGAAAGTCCACAACCCAACTGCGTAGGTGTAATTTTTGGCATCTTGAAGGATTATCTTCGCCAGCACGAATTCGTTGAAAGTTCCCATGAACGTGAGGATGACCACAACCGCGAGTATGGGTTTTGCAAGAGGTATGACTATCTGCCAGAACGTTTGAAAACGTGTTGCACCATCCATCATAGCGGCTTCCTCAAGTGAATCGGGTATGGTGTCGTAGAAACCCTTTATCAGATACATATTGAACGCAATATTCCCCAGATATACGAAGATCAATCCTCCCAGCGTATCCAAACCAAGCCAGGGAATGTACTTTCCCAGAAAACTTAAGAGGCCGTATAGAGCAACCATGTACATTATAGCTGGAAACATCTGTATGAGGAGAAGGACCATTATACCGTATCGCCTACCCCAAAACCTCATTCTACTGAAAGGATAAGCTCCCAAAGCGCATACGAAAGTTGTTATGATGGCAACAAGACCTGAAACCACAACGGAGTTCAAAACCCATCTCAGGAAATAGTGCTTCGTTTTCTGCTGCCATATTTGATTTATTCTGAATAGATTACTATCTATCCTTTTGA
Source organism: Thermotoga sp. (assembly GCA_003641585.1). Taxonomy (GTDB): domain Bacteria; phylum Thermotogota; class Thermotogae; order Thermotogales; family Thermotogaceae; genus 4484-232. The sequence continues at coordinate 1,546 of QNAV01000029.1, forward strand.
ATTCCTTTTTTAAAGGTTTGAACGGAATCTCATCGATCAGATCTCCAGACTTCCTGCTCACTATTCCAAGGTCTCCACTTATAGGCCCTACGTACTCGGCTCTTATGACATTGTAAAGCTCATTTAAAGAAGTTGAGGATACGAACACACCTTCAGATGATAGCTTTAGAAGAAAAGGATAGTATCTTTCGAAATCGTTCAACAGACACTTCGTTTTTTTGAATACAGGAGGTAGCCTCTTCTTCAATCTGTCGAAACTCTTGCAAAAGCTCTTGTAATCGGATATCCACTTCATTTTGTTCAAGACCTTATTCAGGATGGTCAGAGATCTTTTGGAAAGGCCAGAATCTGAACTGTTGGATGACATGCTTCTCAAAGATTTCAGTAGGAGATCGTACTTGAGGATATCCTTCAAGGAAAATCCAGATATTTTATCCACCGATGTTATTTTGCTTTTCAACAGACTGATGTATTCGTTCAATATCAGCATTTTTCTATAGACACTCAACTTGTTTTCAAAAGGCTTCAATCTTTTCTCCAGCATCGTGATTTTCTTGAGAACCTCTTCCTTTTTTCTTATAAGATTCTTCCTCCTGTTCTCTAAAACTTTTAGTTTTTCCAATTTTTGAGAAAGATCAATTACCATCTCGTCCAGATCCCTGAAAAGTCTCGTCAAATCTTTCGATATATCATCGTATACCACGATGAAATCTGAAAAGAGAGGTTTCTTTTTATCAGCAGTTGAGAGTTTCTCAACTCTTTGTAGAACGTTCTCAGTGGTTTCCAAAAGTTCTTTCAAAGTATCCTCCAGGCTCATTCCTTCGAACAGGCCAAGATGGGATTTCAGTCTTTCTATTCTTGGAGAAATTTCCTTCAAACTGTTCATCAGGGAAGAATCATCCACAACAACCTCAAAGTTGGAGGAGGAATTTGGTATCTCTTCTAGAATCTTCAGGAGGTTTTCCAAAGTTGTCTTCAAAGATCGCATTTCAGGAACGTACGCTACCTTTATGTTTTCGATTGTGGATAGGATCTTCATCTCCAAGCTCTGGTAAATGCTTTCCTCTTCTTCTATATCCTTTTCCAACTTCACAAGAACTTCCGAGAGATTTTTCAAGTCTTTTTTTAGCGCCCCGTAAAAGCTTTCATATACTCTCTTGAGCTCTGCTAAAACTTCGTAAAAATCCTTCTCATCCGATATTCTCTTTCCAAGGATCTCCGACAACTCCTCCAGGTGATATTTGACAACCTTCGAAGAGAACCTTTGACCGACTATTCTCTCATAAAGTACTACTTTGTAGAGATCATCTTTAACACTCACTCCAAGGGTTTCTGCGTCTCTTTCAAAGGATTCTTTCACATCACTTAGATGTTTCAGAACGTCCTCTTTTATTGTCTCCCAGTTTTCATTCAAGAATCTCGCTATTTTATCATAGGAATTTAAAACCGTTTCGAATCTCTCCTCACTCTCTTTCATGTAATGCTTGAACATCTCTATATCCTCCACTATTTTCCCGTTTATCTCTTCTATAGATGTGTTTTCATAACGTCCAGAGAAGGAAAGTAAATTCTGAAGGTCTTGAACCAGCACCGGTATATTCTTTTCCGGTTTTAGGAGATCCCTATAGTGCTGAAGCGTGAGTCTTGAGGAGAAGAGTTTTGATGAAAACGCTGCTTCATCTCTCCTCAAAGAGGTTCCAACAACCCAAACGATGGGAAAGAGTATTATCGACACCATGAATATCAGGAAAATGTGTGTTATAACTCTAGGTTTTTTTCGAATCACTACCTCCTCACCTCTTCGAACGCTCCGGATATTTTGAAATTCACGAAGCTGATTCCAGCTACCAAGAGGAAGATGATAACGGATATCGCACTCGCAAATCCAAAATCCTGTCCTCTTGCCCCTTCAAAGGCCAATTTGTAAGTGTAAGAGATCAGTATGTCGGTAGCACCAGCAGGCGTTGTTGTATTTGGAATGGGAGGGCCTCCCTGTGTTAGAAGGTATATGTTGACGAAGTTGTTGAAGTTGAAAGCGAAACTTCCCACCAGCAATGGGGCGACCGTCGTCATGATTAAGGGGAAAGTTATCCTCCAGAATCTTTGCCATCTGTTTGCTCCATCTATCGAAGCAACCTCGTAAAGTTCATCCGGTATACTCTGAAGTGCTCCTAAAGAGACTGTCATCATGTATGGAAAGCCAAGCCATGTGTTCACTGTCAAGCAGGCGAACTTCGCCCAGAAGGGATCGTTGAACCATTTGATAGGCCCCAAACCGAGGATTTTACCAAGTAAAAACTTGTTTATCACACCATAAGTCTCGTTGAACATACCGTTGCGCCAGACAAGAACGGATATGAAGGCGGGAACGGCCCAGGGTATTATCAACAGGGTTCTGTAGATGACCCTACCCCTTAGGTATCTATCATTCAATATCAGTGCAAATCCAAGGCCAACGGTGAACGTCAGAACAACGCTTAGAGAAGCCCAGATGAAGTTCCAAATGAATATCTTCAGGAAAGGGCCAGCTATCTTTGGATCTTTTACAATCCTTTCGAAGTTTCTTGTACCAACATAATCTATGTAGCCTATGACAAAATGCTTATTTCCTTCATCATCGATATCGTAGAAAGCGCCATCTTCTTCTATCAATCTTCTCCCTGTTCTGTTATTCACCACGATCATTCTGGTTTTCAATCTGTTTCCCACCATCTCCTCCACGTAGCTGAGCCTGTAGAGTCTTTCCACTCTGAAAAATCTCCACTTGCCATCTTTGGCTATTCGGAGTGCTATTGTACCTATATCTGGGTGCACGTATTCTGCCTTGCTTAAATATTTCTGGCCAATGGCAGTTTTAAAGAAAGCGGAGAATTTCACGGTTTCTGGTATATCAGGACTGTAAAGGAGCTTGTATACTTTATCTTTCAATTTGACCACCTTGATCTCATCCAAATCCTTCGATTCAGGAACGATCTGGAGATGCTCAATCTCTTCTATCATTGAAAGTTTTCCTTCACTCAACAATATCTCAGTTCCTCTTCTCTCCTTTGGAAGAGGTTTGAAACCGATGTGAAGCTTCCCGTTTACTTTGAAGAGTATCAAGAAATCATCGGTTGGCTTTATACCATCGTACACGCAGAACACAGAATAAGGGACAGGATTTTCCTCATCCCTTATATAGGTGAAATTTGGATCCGTCAAGATTCTATACAGGGCTTCTTCTTTAGTTATCAGATGGCCTGTTCCATAATTGGTAAAGGCTGTTTTTATGGTGAAATATATGGGGTATAGAACTAGAACGAAGAGAAAGAAAAGGGCAGGTATTAGATAGCGGTATGGATAGGCTTTTCTGTTGAATATGAAAAAGTCGATCATGAGAAGTGTTATCAGAAGGACCGTTGAGAGACCTTTTAGACCGTGAGAGAACAGGAAGATGACACTCCAGAAGAGGAAAGCGTTGAAAATAAGAAGTAAAAACCATCCCACTATCTTTAAAAAGAACTTCACGTTTTTTCCTCCTTGGCGAATCAAAGTGATGGGGGGATTCCCCCCATCACTTCTTTATTTGAGAGATGATCTTTTCGACTGCGTTCCTTAAGGCATCCTCAGGTGTTGCCTTTCCATTTATAACGAGGTTCAAAGCATCTCCCATGGCCGACCACACCGGTGCCATTTCAGGAACATTCGGCATGGGAATACCCATAGAGGCGCTCTTGGTGAAAGCCACCACATCGGGATTATCCTTTATGAGCTCAAGGACATCCTTCCTGGCTGGAAGCCTTGGATCTCCAAGGTAGAGCTTGTACATCGTGTCTTTCTTAGCGATGAAGTTCGTCAGAAATTCTATAGCAAGGAGTTTATTGGGAGACTTTGCGTTGATCATGAAACCCTGAACACCGACGAATGGTTTTGCGGGAACACCTGGCTCGAGATCTGGTATAACGGATATTCCGTAGTCTATGCCAGCGTCCCTGTATGCTTTCACCGCCCAAGGGCCATTTATTATCATGGCAGCTGTTCCCTCTTTGAACATGGAATCCATGATTCCGTAGTTATCTCCCACTTTTATGATCCCTTCATCGACGAATCTTTTTATCAGTTTCATACCCTTTATGGCTCCCTCATTCGCAAGTCCTATGTCGTTCACATCCAGACCTTTCGGGGTTTCCTTGAAAACGTATCCACCGTATCCGAATATGAAGGGAGCTGAGAAGTAGAAATTGGCAACGTCGTAGATGAATCCCCTAACTTCCCCTTCGTACTCTTCGTCTATACTTTTCGCCATCTCTATCAATTCATCAATCGACTTTGGAGGTTCTTCAACGTATTCTTTGTTATATATGAGAGCGATCGCTTCCATAGCGTAAGGCAAACCGTACAACTTTCCACCATAGGAAAAGGCGTTTATAGCCGTATCGTAAAAATATTTCATATCGGCGAACTCTGGAATAGGTTCTAAAAGACCGTTAACAACAAGTTCTCCTACCCAATCATGAGCTCCAACTATTATATCCGCTCCTTCTCCGGCTGGAGCTGCAGTCAGGAATTTTGGTTTGATTGATCCAAAATCCACCTGCTGTACTTCCACTTCCACACCATATTTTGCGCGGAATTCCTCTCCAAGTTTTTGAAGGACATCCACTTGTTTTTCTGAGCACCAGATAACCAATTTCGGTTGAGCCATCAGCATGACTGAAAAGATCACTAAAATCAATAGTATCAGCTTTTTCATCTCCAACCACCTCCTGATTTTGTCTTTACACAAAGATTTTATCATTTATTGCTTTTTCTTTGTCTTTTCATCTTATATATTCTGTTATCTGCGGCCTTTATCAATACGTTTTGTTCTTTGTGAAACCGTCCATGCCGAACAAGAAAAATTCCCATGACTATTAAAATCGTTATTAATATTCGTTTCATTCCACCTCTCGCAAGTATTTTCAGCTTTTTCATGCCATTTTTATCTTACTACCCCACTTCTGGATATAATTAAAAAAGCAATATCAGAAGGTGAGGAGGTTGCATGTTGGAAGCCATCATATTTGACATGGACGGTGTTCTTGTTGATTCCGAGAAACTGTACAGAACGATTTTTAAAAGTGTGACCGAAGAACTGGGTGGTGTTTTCAAGGATGAGCTTTTCAGATCGATGATGGGAATACCTGAAAGTAAGGGACTGCCAGTATTCCATAAGAAAGCAGGGATAAAAGCACCTGTACATACATTCATCGAAAGATTCAACGAGATGAAAAGCAGAGTTTTTCAATCACTGGAATTGAATGCAGGAATCCATCAGATTCTCGAATTTTCGAAGGATAAAGGTTACAAACTCGCAATAGCTACTTCCACATCAAGATCCGATACCATTTCAAGGTTGGAGAGTCTCAGTATATTAGGGTACTTTGATGTCATAGTTTGTGGTGATGAAGTCGATAACCCAAAACCGTCTCCGGATATCTATCTCAAAACTTTGAGGGAACTGAACACGGAACCCGGTAAAGTGGTTGTCTTTGAAGATTCGAAGAATGGGGTCTTATCAGCCAGAAATGCCGGCATAAAGAGGATATTTGGCGTTCTCCATGAGTGGAACGACGAAAGAGAACTTTTGGAAGCAGGAGCTCTGAAAGTATTCAAACTTCCAGAAGATCTTAGCAATATTTTAGAAGAGCTTTCTTAGAACTCAAAGGTATCTTTATAACCATTGGTGATGGGCATTCTCCTGTCTTTTCCGAAAGCTCTTTTGGTTATCTTTATCCCGGGAGGCGCTTGCCTTCTCTTGTATTCATTACTATCCACCATTTTGATGATACTCTCTACGAGTTCTTTTGGAAAACCCTCTTTTACTATTTCATCGGTACTTCTGTCTTCTTCCACATAGAGTTTCAAGATCTTATCGAGTATGTCGTAAGGTGGTAGTTTTTCTTGATCAGTTTGATCAGGTTTCAATTCAGCAGAAGGTGGTTTTTCAAAGATCCTTTGAGGGATAATTTCTCTTCCCTTTTTCTCGTTTATCCATCGTGCGATTCTGTAAACATCCGTTTTATAAACATCCTTCAAAACAGCGAATCCCCCTGCCATATCACCGTAAAGTGTGGTATAGCCTGTTGCCATCTCACTTTTGTTCCCTGTTGTGAGAACTATCCAGCCAAATTTGTTAGAAAGGGCCATCAGGTAGTTTCCTCTTATACGAGCTTGTATGTTCTCTTCTGTGACATCAGGTTCTGTGTCTTTGAAAACATCCTTCAAAGCCTCCAAATAGGATTGAAAGACGTTGGTTATGGGTATCGTAAAGGTTTTTATTCCCAGATTCTTAGCAAGTTCTGTGGCATCCTCAACACTTTCTCTTGATGTGTACATTGAGGGCATCAAAACTCCCACGACGTTCTCCTTTCCCAGAGCTTCAACCGCGATTGCTGCGACGAGTGATGAGTCTATTCCTCCACTCAGGCCAACGACAACTTTTTTAAAACCATTCTTTCTGATGTAATCCCTGGTTCCAAGAACGAGAGCTCTAAGCATCTCCTCTTCCCTGCATATATTCCCTGCGATTTTTCCTTCCAATTTTTCGTTTTTATCTGACAGCTTCCCCATTTTAATGATTTCCACGGGGTTTCCCCTTATCATTCCCTGTCTCCTTCTGGGATCATGAAGGTTGGCCCTCAAGCTGTCCTCAACACTTATATCCATCGTTACGAAATCTTCTTCAAACGCTTCGAGCTCACATATGACGTCACCATCGGCATCCACGACGAAACTTGTTCCATCGAAAACGATCTCATCCTGCCCTCCAACGAGATTTAAATAAACTATGGGTACGTGAAAATCAAAAGCTTTCATTCCTATGTACTTCTTTCTGAGATCTCTTTTTCCCACAAAATAGGGAGATGCTGATATGTTCAGAATGAGCTGAGCTCCCTCTGAAAAAACAAGATCACCCATTGGACCGTATGGATGCCAAATATCTTCGCATATCGTGACACCAATTTTGATTCCTTCGAAATCAAGGATCATGGGAGATTTCCCAGCTTTGAAATATCTTTGTTCATCAAAGACACTGTAATTTGGTAGAAACATCTTCCTGTATCTTGCAACGATCTTTCCATCCCTTAGAATCCCCGCAGAGTTGTAGGCATCATCATCAACATCTATGAAACCAACTACTACCGTGACATTCTTACCTTTGGTGAACTTTGCAACCTCTTCCAGAGCCCTTATGTTATCCTTCAAAAAAGGGGGCTTCAGGATCAAATCTTCTGGTGGGTAACCTGTTATGAAAAGCTCAGGAAGCAGAAGAATGTCAGCTTTTCTCATTTCAGCAAGTTTAATGGCTTCTATAGCTTTCTCAACATTCCTTTCGAGATCGCCCACTTTTGCGTTGAGCTGGGCCATTGATACTCTGACGATCAAGTTGATCACCTCCAAAATGATATTTTAGATCTTTTCGAGGAAAAAGGTGTCAATTTGGTAATAAAGTGAGGTGACGAAATGTTCATCATCTACTCAACTTTTCTTAATAAAGAGAAAGCGGTAGAAGTTGGCAAGAAGTTACTAGAAGATAAACTCATAGGATGTTTCAACGTGTTTCCTATCATATCAGGATACTGGTGGAAAGGTGAGATGGTGGAAGATGAGGAAGTCGGTGTCATATTCAA
>QNAV01000030.1:0-9136 GCA_003641585.1 Thermotoga sp.
CCATAGTTACTTCCATCATAATAAGTGTTGTTCTGACGATCATTTTGAACATAATAGCGAGGTTCATGAAATGAGGGATAAAATTCTGACATACATAGGTTTTGCAACCAGAGCAAGACAGATCGTATATGGTAAGGAGAGAATAAGGGATTACATAAAATCTCCTAGAAAATACAAGGTTTTGGTGATAGCAAAAGATACAAGCGAGAGATTGAAAAGAGATCTCATGGTAAGATGTAAGAAAGGGAAGGTTCCATATATAGTGGATTTTTCAAAAGATGATCTTGGAAGGCTTCTGGGAAAGAAAGAAGTATCTGCCGTTGGCATAGAAAACGACGATCTAGTAAAGGCAATATTGAATGTTGCGGGACTGGAAAGGGGTGAATAAAATGGCCAGGCTTAGAGTCTACGAACTTGCAAAAAAGCTCAATATGACACCTAAAGAGCTCCTTCAAGAGCTCGAGGACCTTGGACTCAGCGTGAAGAGTCACATGAGTTACATAGATGAAGAAACCGTGAACCTCATATTAGAGCTCTTTGAGGAGAAGGAGGAAAAGCCTAGGAAAGCTCATAAACCATCGAAAAAAGATATGGAAAGACTCGAGGAAAAGGTGGAGGAAGAGGTTAAAGAGATAACACTGAATGAAACAGAGCTCAAGTTGAATGTTCTTGCTCAGAAAATAGGGATCCCTCAGAATAAAGTGATCCAGGATATGTTCGTGAAAAAGGGAATAGCCCTGAGACCCGGGCAGATTTTGGATAAGAAGCAGGCAGAGGATATAGCTATAGAATACGGTTTTCTCGTGAATTTTGAGAAAGCCGAGAAAGTAGTTGTTAAAGAAGAAGAGGATGAATTTAAGAAACTTGAGGAATGTTTCAAAAAGCTCTATGAAGAGAGAAAAGATGACCTTGTCACAAGACCTCCCATAGTCACCGTTATGGGTCATGTGGATCATGGTAAAACAACTCTCCTTGACAAGATAAGGAAGACCAGAGTAGCAGAGAAAGAGGAAGGGGGAATCACTCAGTCCATAGGAGCTTATCAGGTTGAGGTTGATGGGAAGAAGATAACGTTCATCGACACGCCAGGACACGAAGTTTTCACAGAAATGAGAGCAAGAGGAGCTCAGGTGACGGACATCGTCGTTTTGGTGGTTGCAGCTGACGATGGTGTGATGCCTCAGACTATAGAAGCGTACGATCATGCAAAATCAGCGGGTGTTCCCATAATAGTCGCCATAAACAAGATAGATAAGCCCAACGCAAACGTTGACAAGACAAAACAAGAGCTCGTTGAGAAGTTGAACCTCATACCCGAGGATTGGGGTGGAGATACTATAATGGTACCGATATCCGCTAAAACTGGCCAAGGTATAGACGAACTGCTTGAGATGATATTACTCGTGGCCGAAATGCAGGAGATAAAGTGTTATCCAGAGGGACCTGCGAGGGCTGTTATAATAGAGTCCAAACTCGATAAAAAAACAGGGCCTGTAGCTTCGATAATAGTTAAAGATGGGGTTCTCAAAGTAGGGGATTTCGTTGTGGTCAGCAACACATATGGGAAGGTCAGGGTTCTAATAGATGATAGAGGAAGGAGAGTTAAAGAGGCTTATCCGTCACAGCCTGTTATGATACTGGGTTTTGAAGAGGTTCCCGATCCTCATTCCATGCTTTACGTTGTATCGAATCTTGAGACGGCCAGATCAATCGTTGAGAAAAGAAAAGAGATCATGGAGCAACAGAAGGTTTCAAGGCGTCACATGAAGCTAGAAGATCTTCTGAAGATAATGGAGGAGAAAGAACAAAAGATTCTGAACTTGGTTTTGAAAGCTGATACGTACGGTTCAGTTGCGGCTCTGAAGAATGCCATAGGTAAGTTGAAGACGAAGGAGATAAGGATCAATATCGTTCACGCGGGAATAGGTGCTATAACTACAAGCGACATAATGCTGGCTTCCGCTACAGATGGTATCGTTCTTGGTTTCAGAGTGAGGCCAGATAGCCAGGCAAGAAAGTTGGCAGAAGAAGAAAGTGTTGAAGTTAGAACCTACACGGTTATATACAAGCTCATAGACGATCTCAAGAAAGCGCTTGAAGGGATGTTGGAACCTGAAGAAGCCGAAGAGATCATAGGAAGGGGGATTGTGAAGAAGGTATTCAAAATAGCCAAAGTCGGTAGAGTGGCTGGTGTTCAAATATTGGAAGGGAAAGTCGATAGGAAAGGGCTCGTTAGGATATACAGGAACGACCAGCTGATATTTGAGGGGAAAATAGAAAGTTTAAAGCATTATCAGGAAGATGCCGATGTGATAGAAGCTCCTAAGGAGTGTGGTATAAAATTTGCAGGCTTTGAGGATATAAATGAAAACGATGAGCTGGAGTTCTATATTATAAAGAAGATTCCAAGAAAACTCACTTTCGTTGAAGAAGAGAAAAAAGGATGAACCCCGCTCCCCGCGGGGTTCATTGATTTTCGAGCTTTACGACTTTCGTTAGGTGCCTTGGTTTTTCAACGTCTAACTTCTTCTCCCTGGCGATTAAGAGTCCCAAAACTTGTGGGAAAATCACTCCAAGGAATGCATTTCTTGGCACATCGTCGGAGATGAAGATATCCGATCCGGTTGGGCCAACTGTTATTACCTCTCCTCCATAAGATTCCAACTCATCACAAAGTTTTCTCTCATCCTTACTTCCCCTGGAAATTATGGTTATGAGTGTTCCTTCTTCCACCATAGACTTTGGACCGTGTCTGTACTCGTAAGTTGAAAACGCCTCGGTTGTGCTCAGGGACATCTCCTCCAGTTTCAGAGCACCTTCTCTTGCTATACCTTCATAGATTCCCAGACCCAGAAATACGAACCTTTTGTAGGAATAGAGTTTCATTTTCTCCACTATTTCAAAAGATTTTTCAACAACATCCCTGGATCTCTTCAAAATGTCTGAAAACTTTTTCAAATCTCTTCCTGCGAGCCTATCGATCATAATTTCCAAAGCTTCCAGGATCGATGAAAAAGAACATGTCATAACGATGGAATCTTCTGTAACAGGTAGAACCATGCTATCATTAGCCATCTTCGTGAGAGAGCTTCCCTTTTCGATCGTCACACCGAGGGTTGGTATTCCTACTTCTTTGAATTTCTCTCCAGCCAGCAGAACTTCAGTGGATTCACCCGATCTTGATATCAGGATCCCAGCTTTTTTAACTTTCTTTCCTATATTCTCATCGAAGGCGAAATAAACCTCCCCACCTGGAATGGCCTTCGCCTCGATTCCCATCCTAAGAGTGAAGTATCTCGAAGCAGCTAAAGATAGGTAATAGGATGATCCACATCCAACGAAATACACGATATCTAATTCCTTCAGGAAATCTGGTGCTTCCCAGCTTTTCATGTATTCAAAGACCTTCAGTAAGTCTTCAGGCTGTTTTCTTATCTCCTTTTCGACCTTCGTCATTACCTGTCCTCCTTTCTTTCAAATTCATTCACAATAAAGCATAATAGCATACCAATTTGATCATTTCTTTTTGAAAATGTGAAAAAGATGATTCGGGAAATAATGTAGAATAAGATCTGAAGGGGTGGTGAATATGAAAAAATGGATAGTTGCTATTTCTCTTGGTGTCGTGATCGTGCTGGTTTTGATATTTTTCACATATCAAAAGCCTCAGGAAGAAACAACCGGTTTGACTATATCCTCCGTTTTCAAAAACAACGAGGTTATACCGAAAAAGTACACGTGTGAGGGAGAGAACGTGAGTCCTCCTTTGCAGGTATCCAGTATTCCCAAAGATACCAAGTGTCTTGCGATAATCGTGGATGATCCAGATGCACCTGTCGGGACTTTCGTTCATTGGGTTGCCTGGAGCATTCCACCTGTTGAGAAAATACCTGAGGGGATACCCAAGAAAGAAAAAATGGAAAAACCTTTGAAAATGGTTCAAGGAAGAAACGATTTTGGGAAGATAGGTTACGATGGCCCCTGTCCTCCTAGAGGTCACGGTGTTCATCACTATCATTTCAAAATTTATGCTCTTGATACTCTTCTAGATCTTCCACCAGGATCCACGAAGAAAGATCTCGAAAAAGCTATGAAAGGACATGTCATATGCTGGGGTGAGCTCATAGGGACTTTCGAGAGGAGGTAGTCGTTGTGTTGAGAAAAATCGTTTTTCTAATAATTCTGACGTCATGCGTTTTATTTTCAAGTACAACCATAATCGTCCATTATCACAGGTATGACAGAAACTATGAAGGATGGAACCTATGGATATGGCCTCACGAACCCATTTCCAGAGAAGGGAAAGCTTACGAGTTCACTGAAAAGGATGAATTTGGTGTGAGGGCCGTGGTAAAGCTCGATGAAACGTGCACAAAAGTGGGTATAATTGTCAGGCTGAGGGAATGGGAGATGAAAGATGTTGCCAAAGACAGGTTCATAGATATCCCTGAGAGTGGAGTTGCGGAGGTGTGGATCTTGCAAGGAGTTGAGGAGATATTCTACGAACGCCCCGATACCAGCCCCAGAATCTTCTTTGGGAAGGTTTCTTCTTTTGACACGGTTGTGGCCTATTTAACCAACAAAATCGATACGAAGAATTGGGAAGGTAGGGTAAAGATAATGGTGGATGGTGAAGAAAAACCTATTGAAACAGTTGAAAAAGCCGATCCAACGGATATCTCCGTGACGAATTATATAAGGATGAAACTCAAAGAACCATTGAAACCAAGCGATGTCTCACGGAATGTAGAGCTCCATATAGAGGGCTTCAAACCATACAGGCTCATCATGATGGAAGTGTTGGATGATCCCGTCTTCTTTTACAAGGGTGAACTTGGGGCGATCTACTCACCTGAGAGAACCATCTTCAGAGTGTGGTCTCCTGTTTCCAAATGGGTGCAGCTCCTTCTTTACAAGAACGGGAATTCCGATGAGCCAGATATCGTTGTGGATATGGTGAAAAAAGGAAACGGTGTTTGGGAAGCAGTGGTTGAAAAAGACCTGGAAGGATGGTTCTACAGGTATAGACTCTGCAACTACGGGAAAGTCAGAGAAACCGTGGATCCGTATTCGAAAGCGGCGTATGTTAACAGTAGAAAGAGCGCTATCGTTGACCTTTCAAAAACCAATCCCGAAGGATGGAAACATGACGAAAGACCTTTCAAGGGAGAGTATGAGGATGCGATAATCTATGAAATACATGTGGCGGATATAACGGGACTTCCAAACTCTGGTGTCAAGATGAGAGGAAAGTACCTCGGTCTCACAGAAGAGGGGACAAGGGGGCCTGATGGGGTGACGACAGGTCTTGATCATCTTGTTGAACTCGGTGTGACACACGTTCATATTCTACCGATCTTCGATTTCTATACGTGCAACGAGGAGGAAGAAGACTTCGAGAAGTGTTACAACTGGGGATACGATCCTGTTCTTTACATGGTTCCAGAAGGAAGATATTCTACAGATCCTAAAGATCCGTATGTCAGAATAAAAGAACTCAAACAAATGATACTGGCTCTTCATAGAAAAGGTATAGGTGTGATCATGGATATGGTCTTTCCACACACGTTCGGTGTCGGAGAGCTTTCTCCCTTCGATCAAACCGTTCCCTATTACTTCTACAGAATAAACAAAGATGGATCGTTTTTGAATGAAAGTGGTTGTGGGAACACGATAGCAAGTGAAAGACCCATGATGAGAAAATTCATCCTCGATACTTTGAAATACTGGGTTGAGGAGTACCATATAGATGGTTTTAGATTGGATCAAATGGGATTGATGGACAGAAAAACAGTTCTTGCAATAGAAAGTGAGCTCCATTCCATGGATCCATCAATCATAATATATGGAGAGCCTTGGGGAGGATGGGGAGCTACCGTTAGATTCGGAAAAGGCGATCAAAAAGGAACACACGTTGCCGTTTTCAACGACGATTTCAGGGATGCTCTGCGAGGGAGTGTTTTCAACACGAAGGTGAAGGGATTTCTGATGGCGTCTCCTGGAAAGGATACCAAGGTCAAAAGAGGAATAGTTGGGAGTATCAACTACAACTCGAGAATCAGGGGGTTTACATCCGATCCTGAAGAAACGATAAACTACGTTGCGTGCCATGACAACCACACTCTGTGGGATAAGAATCTTCTGGCATCTCAAGCCGATAAAAGAAGAAAATGGAATGAGGATCTTCTAAAAAGGGCTCAAAAACTAGCTGGGGCCATAATTCTGACATCTCAAGGTGTTCCGTTCTTACATGGAGGGCAGGACTTTTGCAGAACCAAGAAATTCAACGGAAATTCCTATAACGCCCCAATATCTGTGAATGGATTCGATTACGAAAGAAAAGCGAAATACAAAGATGTCTTCGAATATTACAAAGGACTCATAAGGCTCAGGAGAACACATCCTGCTTTCAGGTTGAAAACGTCTGAAGAGATAAAAAAGCATCTCAAATTTTTGAAAGCAAAGAAAAGAAGGGTAATAGCCTATGTTCTCGAAAACGCTGAAGATAGATGGAAGAAGATTCTGGTGATCTTCAATGGAAATTTAACGAGCGTGAAATTCGATCTACCAGAGGGAATATGGAAAGTGGTTGTCGACGATAAGAGGGCCAGTACAGATACAATATACGAGGTATCTGAAAGTGTAGAACTAGCGCCACTTTCTGCTTACGTGATGTACATGGAATGAGGTGAAATCGTGAAGAAAGCGTTGGTTTTGAGCGGAGGCGGTGCAAGAGGCGGAGCACATGTTGGTGTCATAAAGGCATTAGAAGAGATCGGTTTCATACCTGATATGATAGTTGGAGTCAGTATGGGCGCGACTGTTGGAGCGGGATATGCCGTACTTAAAGATTCTGAAAAACTCTGGGAATACTCCGAAATGGTTTACAAGAAAAGTAGGAAACCTGTTGTAGAACTCGGCGAAATTTTGTCTGGGAATTTTCCAGGAATTTTGAAATACCTTGGTTGCCTTTATATGTTGAACAAAAAATCTGTTTTTTCAAAGAAAGCTTATTTCAGGATATTCGAAAGGATATTCGCTAATTACAGATTCGAAGATCTACAGATTGAATTTTACTGTATATCTGCAGATTTGATGACGGGAGAGCTCGTAATACACTCGTCTGGGAAGCTATCAACAGCTCTGATAGCATCGATGGCTATCCCCGGTTTATTCCCACCAGTTGAAATTGATGGTAGAAAACTCGTGGATGGAGGGACACTGAACAATCTTCCCTGTAGTGTGGCAAAAAATTTAGGAGCAGAATACATAGTGGCGGTCGATTTGAGTGCTGACAGCGGAAATATACCCAAGAGAACCTCTAGTGAGGTTATGCTCTTTGTGAACTCCCTAAAAAATCAAAAAGTTCTGGAAAAGGAAAGGAACCTGGCGAACATTCTTCTAAGACCTCCTGTGGCTCACATTGGAAGTCTTTCTTTCAACAGGTCACTGGAAGCGATGAAATTGGGATATGAATACGCAAAGAACTTTCTTACTAAATCTTTATTTGCGGGGTGTTCAGATGAGAAGGATCACACTCAAGGACATAGCTGATGCACTTGGATTATCTGTGTCAACGGTTTCAAGGGCTCTGAGCAGAAAAGGCAGGATAAGCCGGCAGACTATCGAGTTGGTTGAACGAAAGGCCAGAGAGTTAGGATATATCCCCAATACCATAGCTAAGGGGTTGAAAACGAGAAAAACGAACACGATAGGGGTGATAATACCTGATATAACAAATCCCATATTTCCAGGTTATGCAAGAGGGATCCTCGATGCAGCTTTAAAGCAGGGTTATCAGGTGTTTATTCTCAATTTCGACATGAGCAAGGCGAAAGAAAAAGATGCGATAAATTCTTTGCTTTCCAGCCAGGTTGAAGGATTGATTCTCACATCGACAAAGCTCTCGCGTCAAGAGCTCCTCGAACTGAGGAAAAGAGGGGTCCCTTTTGTCGTTGTTAGAAAGGATGTGAGACTCCCTGGGACGAGCTTCGTCAACGTTGATAACATCTATGGAGGATACATAGCGACCAAACACCTTTTGGAAATAGGGAAGAAAAAAATCGCTTTCATAGGTTCTAGATTCTCGGGAGAGCCGGCAAGAAAAAGGTTAAAAGGTTATTTGAAAGCTTTGAAAGAGAGGGGTATAGATATAAGGGAGGATATCATAGTGGAAGCAGAGTCCTCTTTTGATGGTGGATACCGTGCGATTCAAAAGATTTTTGATAGAGTGGATGGTGTGTTTGCGTACAACGATGTTATGGCCATAGGAGTTCTCGTTTTCGCCAGGGAGAGGGGTATAAAACTTCCTGAAGAGCTCGCTGTGATCGGTTTCGACGACATACCTGTTTCTTCTCTTCCAATTGTAAACCTCACCACCATCAAGCAACCCATGTACGAGATGGGGCAACAAGCGTTCATCACGTTAATGAAACTCATGAACGATGAAGAAAATGTCTTCAAAATATGGCTCAAACCTGAATTGGTGATTAGAGGCACAGCTTAGAATTATCTTGTGGCTTTGATTTTGAGTTTTTCGAACATGTCCTCAACGTACTCTTTAGCTTCGTGATAGGCGTTGTACAGTGGCCTCACTTCCAAAATCCACATCTTCGCATGGGTAACATGGGGTAGGATATTCTCAAAAGGTATCTCTCCCCACCCTGGAGGCATGTGAAGATCGTGAAATCCAAATGGAAGCAGATTCACATGATTGTTTTCTGGTTTTTCCACCCTTCCGAAATTGTCATGCAAATGAACGTGTATAACCATGTTCGATATCTTCTGGACTTGTTCCAGGAGGTTGAAATTCAAATGTCTAGAGGAAATATAAGCGTGCCCTGTATCCAGCGTTATACCAACGTTTTCCTTCCCAACCTTTTCCACTTGTGTCCTGAGATTGAGAAGATCGGCACCGTAATCGAAAATACACCCGGGCTTCAGATTCGATATATCTGCTACTGTCTTCGTCGTCGAACATGCATTCTCAACCGCTATCTTTATATTTCTCTTCGCCGCATAATCCGCCAATTTTTTCAATTCATCCACTTCGATTTCCATAGCTTTTCTCACATAAGAGTGATCCATCTTTTCATCATTCAGATAAATCAAGCCACTGTGATAAACGACGATCGAA
>QNAV01000031.1:0-9037 GCA_003641585.1 Thermotoga sp.
CTCAGATAATCCGGCACATCCGATACAGAAAAGTATCTTCCAAAATATTGCTCTTTTCCTACGACATCTTCTGCAAATACTTCAATGGTATGATTCCCAACGGTTAAGGTCCCCAGATTCAATGGCAAAGTGAAAGAGTCCGTATCTATGAGGAATTCTCTCACAGTGCTTCCATCTATCGAGATTCTTAAGCTTTTCAATCTTGTATCATCCCGAGCATGCACCTGAGCTACTATATTCTCCGTTTCCACAAGGTCTGTTAGAAATTCCAAAGTTACGATCGGTGGGGTGTCGTCCTTTTCAAAAACGTGAAAATCGACTTCTGTTGAATCTCTCAGGCCGTACGCGTTTTCGACAGTTATTAAGAGGGTATGAGTTCCTGGATCGAGGGGTGAGAGCTCTAAATAGTAAGGAGGAGATGAGAAACTCGTGTTGAGTATCCCCAGACCATCCACCCAACCTTTTATGGTGATGTAAGGTGTTTCATCTTCGTCTATTATCATCATGACGTACACATCATCATCACTTTCAGGTTTCTGAGGAGATATACTCACAGATTCTATGATTGGAGGTGATGTATCCCTCACCTCAATTAATATGCTTTTTTCGAAAACTTCTTTGAAAGCATCTCCCTTCACTCGTCCCGTTATGACGTAATTTCCTGATTTTTCAGGTTTCCATGTGTAAACAGCGGGAACGGTATCAGTAGACACCACAGTAACACCGTTTATGGATATTTCCGCTTGTATATTCCCAACCACAGGGGAGAAACTCAGGGTTATCGTCACATCACTCGCCACAGCTGGATCTTGAGGATCCACGGATAGCGATATAACAGGTGATATTTCTATGAGGCTACAGGACACCACGATGAACGTTAACATAACAATCCAAGAAAGTGATACCCGTTTCATGGGATCCCCTCCAAGGTATCTTTCAACGCGAATTCCATGACTTCCTAAAGAAAAAGGGCCGGATTTCCGGCCCCTGGTGGCGGCGGTGGGACTCGAACCCACGACACGGTGATTATGAATCACCCGCTCTGGCCTCTGAGCTACACCGCCATTTTCCGTTTTCATATACTATCATTTTTTTTCAAAAAGTTCAACAGGGTACGGGCGGTGGTTCATACTTTGAGATATTCTTATTGATCATTTTAGATCTTCAAGATGTGGTAATCTTGTATTATTTGCATTTTAATGTTAATCCTTTATAATTTGACCGACCGGTAAGTAAAATAGGAGGTGAGCAAATGGCTGTAGGAGGCATAAAAGGTATTCTATACAGACAAGCGGGAAAGCTAGTCTCTTCAGTCCTTAGAAAGATGGATGAAGAAGGATTGTACAGGCTTTTTTCAACACTCAGTGCCTTCACCAAAGAACCGTCCAAAAGTGGTTTGAAAAAGCTCGCATTAATGGCAAAGGAAAAACATCCCATGATAAGCAGCTGGGTGAGGATCTTCAGGAACGCCAGCCCCAAGTGTGTTGAAGGGGTAATAAACAACCTGATAATCAACGAATTTGCCATAGGTGAACCGATCCGCCAGCAAAAGATGCATGAACACAAAGTGGTTCTTCCCAAACTCGTTGTCATAAGCCCAACTTACGCATGCAATCTAAACTGTGTTGGATGTTATGCTGGGCTTTATGGAAGGAAGTACGAGTTGTCCAAAGATGAGGTAGCGGATATCATAAGACAGTCAAACGAACTTGGAATGTACTTTTTCATAATAACAGGAGGTGAGCCCTTCTTCTGGCCACCTCTCCTTGACATATTGGAAGAATTCAACGACAGTTACTTCCTAATCTATACGAACGGCACCTTGATAACCGAAGAAGTTGCAAAGAAACTCGCGGAACTTGGGAATGCAACGCCCGCTATCTCGGTCGAAGGTTTCGAGCTTGACACGGATTGGAGGAGAGGAAGAGGTGTCTTCAAGAAAGTCCTTGAAGCATGGGAAAGGTTGAGAAGATATGGTGTCATATTCGGAACGTCTATCACCGTCACGAAGTTGAACCACGATACCATCATGAAGGACGAATTCTGGGACTTCTTGGAAGAACAAGGAGTCGCTTATGCCTGGGTCTTCCAATTCATGCCGGTTGGTATGAATCCCACAATGGATCTCGTGCCAACTCCAAAACAGAGATATGAAAGGTTCTTCAAAACAGAGGAAATGAGATTAAGTGGGAGATTTGCATTCGTTGCAGACTTCTGGAACCACGGTTTCCTGACACATGGCTGTCTTGCTGCCGGTGCGAAGTATCTTCACATAAACGCTAAAGGGTACGTGGAACCCTGTGTCTTCCAGCAATTCGCAGTTGACAGTATAAGAGAAAAGTCCTTACTCGAGATACTGAAATCACCGTTCTTCGAAGCATACAAGAGGATGATACCATATTCCAACAACCTGTTCAGACCTTGTCCAATAATAGATAACCCCAAAGTTTTCAGAGCCATGGTCAAACATTTCAATGCGAAACCTCAGCATGAAGGGGCAGAAAAGGTTGTCACCGAACTTGCAGAAGATCTGGACAGATTAGCGGAAGGATGGAAACCCTATGCGGATAAACTATGGTACGAACACGGTTATGCTGAAAGATACCCTGTTAACAGGGGTGTGTACAATTACGAGACAAGAATGAGAAGATACTCCAACAAAGAAGAGCTACTGGCAGTCGACAAAAAGCTGTCCTGAATATGAGGGGGTTCCCTCCCCTCATCATTTGGGGGGGATGAATGTTGGGAAAAGAAACCAGAGCGAGGATCTTGGAGGCTGCGAAAAAGGCTTTCTCAGAGAAAGGATTTGATGGTGTTAGTGTTGATGAGATAGCGAAAAGAGCGGGGGTTAGGAAGGCTTTAATATATTACTACTTTCCCAGCAAGGAGATTTTGTTCGAAGAGGTTTGGAAAAATGCTTTGAATGAGCTGGAGAAGTATCTCTTTGGTGAGGTTAAGAATGAAAATGTTTACATAAGGAAGATAAAAAGATTTTTGAGAGCATACGTGAATTTTGTAACGAGCAGGAGTGTTCTGAACAAGATCATAGAGAAGGAGAAAGCGAGTATCATGGATACATCAGGTGAAACGTGGGAGAGATTGAAGGAAAGATATTGGGATTTCATAAAAAGGGTTGCTCAACTGATAGAAGAAGGAAAAAGAAGAAACTACGTTCATGAAGACATAGATTCAAGGGCAGCAGCAGAACTTATAGTAAATAGTATAGGGGAAGTCCCAAAAGATGAGAACACCCTTCGGAGTATCCAAACGATGATCTTAAGAGGATTGCTTAAGTTCAGCGGGGAACCTTGAGGGGGAACTCCCCTCTTTTTTTTGGACTTAAAAATGATGTTAAGCTTCAAGCATATTTTGCTTTTTCGTGATCTATCAACATGAGGAATTCCTCGTTTGATTTTGTTTCTGCAAATTTTCTGAGGATCAAAGTTAACCCTTCCTCTTCTGTCATAGTCGAGAGCATCCTTCTCAAAACCCAAACCTTTTTGAGAACATCCTCTGGGAGGAGAAGTTCCTCTTTTCTTGTACCAGAGAGATTCAAATTTATGGCAGGAAATATCCTTTTGTTGGCAAGCTGTCTTGAAAGGACGAGCTCCATGTTACCGGTTCCCTTGAACTCTTCAAATATAACCTCATCCATCTTAGAACCCGTTTCAATCAAAGCAGTTGCCACGACTGTGAGACTTCCCCCCTCCCTTGTGTTTCTAGCAGCTCCAAAAAAGTGTTTGGGTTTGTACAAAGCGGCTGGATCCACTCCTCCTGTTAACAACTTCCCACTGGGGGGAACCACAATATTGTACACTCTTGCAAGCCTCGTCAAGCTGTCAAGAAGAATCACAACATCGTAACCATACTCAACGAGCCTTTTAGCTATCTCCAAGGTTAATTCGGCTACCTTCACCTGTTTGTCGGGAGGCATATCAAAGGGAGCTGCTATAACGATAGCGTCTGTTGATTCTCTTATATCTGTCACTTCTTCGGGCCTTTCATCGATCAATAGGATGATCCTTATGGTATCAGGATGATTCATCGCTATACCGTTGGCTATCTCCTTAAGAATCGTCGTCTTTCCCGCTTTAGGAGGAGCAACTATCATACCTCTTTGACCCTTACCAATGGGTGTGAAGAGATCAATGAGCCTTGTCGAATAGATACGAGGCTCAGTTTCAAGTATGAACCTTTCTCTTGGATAATCCGGTGTCAGATTCTCAAAATTCACCCGTTCGTTGGCCATTTCAGGAGGTCTGTAATTTACCGCTTCTATCTTTATCATTGCGAAGTACTTTTCTCCCTCTTTGGGTTTCCTTATGACACCCGATATTATGTCTCCTGTGTTCAGATTGAACTTTCTAATTTGGGAGGGGGAAATGTAGATATCGTCAGAACTTGGAAGGAGATTATCCTCAATTCGCCTTAAGAAACCGAAACCATCAGGATGAATCTCCAGAACTCCTTCACCAAAGAAGTAACCGGTAGATTCCGTCTGAGCTTTGAGTATGGCAAAGATTAAATCCCTTTTTCTTAAAGAAGTGTACCTGGGTATGTTGTATTTTTTTGCCATTTCATAGAGCTGCTTTATCGTCATGGATTCGAGCTGTGATATGTTGAGAGTGTTGTTCTCCTTGATATTATCGCTCAACATCACACCTCCTTCTTCAGGTATATTTCCCAATCTTTTAAGAATTCTTCTAACTCCTTATCCGTCAAAGAATACGTGAGCAATTCCCAGGTGTGAAGAAAGGAATGGTTACCACATCGACATTTAGAAGAGTTACTTTCAGAACGTACATAGGATGCCTGATACTTGTCGCTATTATCCTCGTCTCGAAGAGAATTGTTAAATATAACAACGATTGCTTCTAACAGTTTCAGACCATCACTGGAGATACCATTCAAATCTTCTTATAAGGAGACTGACATAGGTCGCACCCACTTTCGCTGCGAGGATTGCCTGAGTAAGACTAAAAATCAAGGTGACATTCGCTTTTATTTCATCTTTTGATAACTCCCCTTTACACCATCTGTTGAGACAACCTCCGCCGATACAGGCCCTCTAACTATCTGGCAAATCTCTTTTATTCTCTCCTTGAAATTCGCTTTCTCCTTGGTTATAAGGGGAGGGTTGGTTATGACACCATCTATTATACTCCATTTAACACCCCTTTTGATCTCTTTCAAATTTACTGTATCTAAGAGTATCTTCACTTGTTTTACCCCCCGGGAAGATTTTTTAGGGAAGGAAAAATTAGAACAAAGGAGGAGGGAAGTGATCCCTCACTCCTCAGAACCACTCTCCACAAGTTGAACGAGCGCCATTTCGGCAGCATCTCCTCTTCTGAAACCGAGTCTAAGTACTCTTACGTATCCTCCATTCTTCCCCACATATTTTTTAGCTATTTCTTCAACTAATCTGTTCGTGAGTTTTCTATCGTTCAATTCCCTGTTTATAACTCTTCTCAAAGCAACACTCTTCGTTCTATCTTGAACAGTTGCCGCCTTTATCGCCTTCGCTATGAGCTTTTCTGCGAAAGACCTTAAAGCCTTTGCTTTCGCAACAGTCGTGATAATCGATCCATGATCGAACAGTTCCTTAGCAAGATTCCTAAGGAGCGCCCTTCTATGGCTTTTATAACGACTCAGCTTGCTCTTTGCGACTCTGTGTCTCACAACTCATTCCCCCTTTCTCAGCTCTAATCCGAATTTTTCCTTCAATTTCTTCTTAACCTCTTCCAAAGATTTTGCACCAAAGTTCTTTATCTTCAAAAGATCATCTTCCGTTCTGTTGAGAAGATCTCCAATGGTTTCTATTCTATCCCTTTTCAAACAATTCAGCGCTCTGACAGAAAGTTCCAGTTCATCGATCTTTTTGGAGAAAACATCCTCTTCCTCTGCTTCCTGAACTTCCACTTTTTTTTCTTCAGGGGACATAAGGATCTCTTCAGCTTCGAAGGTCGTTTCAGGTAGACTATCGAGAATTATTTGGAAGTGTTTTATCAAAATATCAGTAGCTTTTTTCAGAGCTTCCTCTGGTTTTATGGACTTTTTGGTCCATATCTCCAGGATTAACTTATCATAATCCGTTCTTTTACCAACCCTGACATTTTCTGTAAGGAAGTTAACCTTCATGACGGGACTGAAAACACCATCTATCGGTATCCATCCAACCTCTGGTTTCTCATCTCTTTCAGAAACTGGAACGAATCCTTTTCCCACTTCAGCGTAAACTTCAAAGTGTATTTCCACAGCATCGTTCAGAGTCGCTATTGGGAAGTCAGGATTAACAACCTCTATACCTCCAGGGGTTCTGATATCTCCCGCAAGAAGTTTTCCAGGACCTTTCTTTTCAACTTCCATTCTTATTTTACCATCAACGGGTACTTCAACTCGAAACTGAACTTTTTTCAAATTCAACAGTATGTCCAGGATGTCCTCTTTTACACCATCTATAGTATCATATTCGTGATATTTCTCCGGTTTTATAAACCTAACATCGGTTATCGCGAGGGAGGGTATAGAGGAAAGGAGTACCCTTCTTAGAGCGTTTCCAACGGTTATTGCGTAACCTTTCTCCATAGGAGACAACGAAAATCTGGCGTAATAATACTCCTTTTCCTCTCTTTCTTCCTCCAATTTCATTCTCTTTGGCATAACGAACTCTATCATTCTCATCACCTCGAGTAAAATTCAACGATTGTCTGAACATCCACGGGAAGATCCGTGACCTCCTCAAGTTTCGGATGCCTTAAATACGTTCCCTTGTAATTATCGTAATCAACCTCTATCCAAGGAACTCTATTCTTGTCTCTATTGAACTCAATGGCATCCTTTATGGGTTGTATGTCTCTGCTCCTTTCTCGAACTTCAACGACATCTCCAGGTTTTAGGAGATAGCTTGGAATATCCACTTTCTTTCCATTCACGAGGAAATGGCCGTGATTCACGAGTTGCCTTGCCTGCCTTCTGTTAACGGCAAAACCCATTCTATAGACAACGTTATCGAGTCGTGACTCGACGAACCTGACGAGGTTCTCTCGGGTGTCCCCTGCCATCTTCTGAGCTTTGACGAAATAATTCCTAAATTGTTTCTCGAGAATTCCATAGATTCTTTTCATCGTCTGCTTGGATCTAAGCTGAATGGCATACTGCGTTAGCTTCCTCCTTGCCCTCCCATGTTGTCCAGGAGGGTAGGATCTTTTTTCGAAGGGACATTTATCGGTATAACATTTCTCACCCTTCAGGTAAAGCTTCATTCCTTCTCTTCTGCACAACCTACAAACCGGGCCTGTGTATCTTGCCATCGATTTCCCTCCTTCTCAGACTCTTCTCCTCTTTTTGGGTCTACAACCGTTGAACGGAATCGGTGTTACATCCTTTATCTGGTTCACTTCAAGACCTGTCGCTTGAAGTGTCCTTATGGCTGCTTCTCTACCAGGGCCAGGACCTTTCACCAGAACATCCACTTTTTTAACCCCAAGTTTTAAAGCTTCCCTTGCGACTTTGTCCGCTGCAAGTTGAGCAGCATAAGGCGTCCCTTTTCTCGTACCCTCAAACCCCACGGTTCCACCACTCGCCCAAGTTATCGTGTTTCCATCCTGGTCAGTGAGGGTGACTATGGTGTTGTTGAACGTTGACTTTATATGCACGATACCGTAATCTACCGCTACCTTCTTTTTCTTCTTTCTTCTTTCTCCTCTTCTTCTCGGCATTTGCGTCCCTCCTTAAATCATATGAGAGAACTCTTCTTCTTTTTGGTTTTTATTCTACTCGGCCTTGGACCCTTCCTCGTTCGAGCGTTTGATCTAGTTCTCTGTCCTCTAACGGGAAGGCCCAACTTGTGCCTTATTCCCCTGTAGCAACCTATTTCTATCAACCTTTTTATGTTCCTCTGGATCTCCGTTCTGAGTTCTCCTTCGATTTTGTAATGATCCTGAATGAACTTCGATATCTTGCTGATTTCTTCTTCCGTCAGCTCTCCCACTTTCTTTTCGGGATCGACACCCGTGTTTTTCAGTATCTCGAGAGACCTGCTTCTTCCGATTCCGTATATGTAAGTGAGAGCAACCCAGACTTTCTTGGTATTAGGGAGTTCAACTCCCACGATTCGTGCCATCTGCTTCCCTCCTTTTCATCCTTGTCTCTGATTATGCTTGGGATTGGCTTTGCAGATAACGTACACCTTACCCTTCCTTCTCACTATTCTGCAATGCTCACATCTCTTTTTAACAGAAGCTCGCACTTTCATACTTTCACTCCTTTCACACGGGTTTCTTCCGGTATATGATCCTCCCTCTCGACAGATCGTATATTGAAAGCTCCACTATGACTCTATCCCCTGGCACTAATCTTATGAAATTCTTCCTCATTCTCCCAGAAACATGAGCGAGAACTTTATGACCGTTATCCAGAACTACCCTGAACATGGCGTTGGGTAAGGCTTCTTCTATTGTTCCTTCCATTTTTATGACATCCTCCTTACTCATTTCATCCCCCCTCAAATCCTGGTTAAAATCTCCGCTCCCGTTTCTCTGATGACTATCGTGTGTTCGAAATGCGCGCATCTTAAGCCATCCACAGTTACAGCGGTCCAACCATCCTCAAGAATCTTTATTCTCCAATCTCCTTCCACTACCATTGGTTCTATAGCAAGAGTCATCCCCGTTAAAAGCCTTACACCCGCACCTGGCTTTCCGTAGTTGGGAACTTGTGGCTCCTCATGAAGCGCTGTTCCTATTCCATGTCCAACGTAGTCTCTTATGACGTTGAAGCCACTGCTCTCCACGAAACTCTGTATAGCATAAGAAATATCTCCTAATTTTACACCGGCTCTGATTTTTTCTATGGCTTTTTCCAATGCTTTTCTGGCCACTTCAACGAGCCTCTTCCCAGATTCATCAGTTTCTCCCACGATGTACGTCATGGCACCATCTCCGAAGAAACCTTTGTAAACCGCTCCAACATCTATGGACACTATATCTCCTTTTCTAAAGACCTTATCCTTTCTGGGGATACCATGAACAACCTC
>QNAV01000032.1:0-8773 GCA_003641585.1 Thermotoga sp.
CTCACTTTCCATCTCCTTCAATTTGGAAAGATAAAACTGGTAATCTTTTCTGTACTTTTCATTTAACTCTTTCATCTCTTTGTAATTCTCCGTGACTTTCGCTATATCGATGTAGGCAATCCTGAAGTTCTCTTGAGGGTTTTGAGATATCAGAACAGTTGCGAGTAACGCTCCCAAAATTATGAAAATTGGTACCATCTTCATCTCTATTCTCCTCCTCTCACAAATATCTTATCCTTTATCCTATCAAAAGTTTTGGGACCTATTCCAGGTACTTTCAAAATATCCTCAATCTTTCGGAAAGGACCATGTTTTTCTCTGTATTCCAATATACTCTTTGCTTTGACCTTTCCTATGTAGGGCAACTCCATCAGGTCCTCCAGATCAGCCGTATTCAAATCTATCATTCTTTTCCTGACGTTCGTGCTCTTCGAAGGCACACCAGTGGTTATCTTATCTCTTATCTTATTGAACGTGCTTTTACCTATTCCAGAAACTTCCATGATGTCTTCCGGCTTATCAAAAGGGCCATTTCTCTCTCGAAACGCGACGATCTCCTCAGCTTTCTCTCTCCCAATTCCAGGTAGAGTTTCCAAAGTTGCAACATCCGCTTCGTTTATATTTATGGGAAATTTTACCGTCCTTGGTTTGGTAACCTCTTTTTTCCCCTCGGATGTTACCTTATCCTTCTCAACTATCAACCCTAAAAGAGCAAAAAAAGCTATCATCAGAATAAGAATAGCCCTTCTTTCAGACGGTGTGGCTCTCAAGGAGTAACCCTCCCTGCAAATCCTGGCGACCTCAGATCGAGTTTCTTCATTATCAATTCCCAATCCATCCTATCAAAATAATCTTTTGCCATGTTGTAAGTCGGAAGAGCTCCGACAACTACGGAATAATAAGTTGTTCCTTCTCTCTCAAAGATGAGGACATAAGAGGGTAACTTCAAAAGCCTCAAATCAAAAGCTATCTCGTCGGCGTGTGTTTTAGAAAGACTGGTTATGACGTAAACACCGTAAACTGTCTTTTGAGGAACCAGAGAGGGAGGTTGGAAGTTCCCCATCAGAGCAACGGAGTAAGTATCAGTTGAAACTCTTGTTATGAGATAAGGTAATTTCGACGCTCGAATCAGTCTCAGTGAATCATCGGGACTCAAAACAAAGACGGAAACCTCCTGTCCTTTCTCTACTGTATCCGTCGCTTTCATCATTAATTCCTCGTAATCGAACCTCTCTTCTTCGAAGATCAAAGAAGTGGGTACCTCCGTGATTTCCTCCTCTTCCATTTCCACTTTCTCTGGAACGTTCAACACGACGGGTTTAATTTCCACTATCTTAACTTCGACGTTTTTCAGTTTCCATTTTAAGTAGATGTTGTAGGAGAAAAGGCCTATCACGGTGCAAGCAAGTATGACGACGACCCAAAAAAGTATCCTCGCCTGTGTCGTGCTCAGCGACACTCTATCCATCATCCACCCTCCAGATAGGAAGTGAGAAGTTCGATCGTCTTCTCGACGTCTGAAGGTTCTATCATTTCCGATGGTGTGTGAAGATACCTTGTTGGAATAGAAACAGTGGCACTGGGTATACCATACCTTGTTCTCTGAAGTACAGCCGCATTCGTACCACCAAAGATGAGGACCTCCATTTGGTAGGGTATACCCTTCTTTTCAGCTGTGTTGATCAATTTCTCCAAGATATTTTTATCACTTATGGATGCTTTATCCATGACCTTTATAGCGGGACCTTTACCTAGAACCATCGGATGTCGCTTTATCGCCTTTGGAGTATCTGCAGAATCGGTAACATCCACTGCTATTGCCTCATCCGGCATGATATCGTAGGCTACAACTGAGGCGCCAACCAATCCCACCTCCTCCTGTACAGAAAACGAAGCGAAAAGTGTTATATCAGAGTTTTTCACTCTCTTCAAAACCTCTATTATGACAGCACAACCTATTCTATCATCCATGGCTTTTGAAGCAAATCTTCCAGCAACTTCCATGAAATGAGAATCGTAAACACCAAAGGAACCTATTGGAGCCAGTTTTTCGGCTTCTTCTCTGTTTCTCGCTCCTATATCCACGTACAACTTGTCGAAGCTCAACTTCGAAAGGTTCTTCTCTATTTCATCCTGGGTCTCTCCTTCCATACCGACCACACCTGTTACTCGTTCAAACCTTATTCTCTTTCTGAAGATGGTGTATGGGGAAACCCCACCAACAGGTTCTATCCGTAGAAATCCGGCCTCGTCGATATTCGTTACCACAACTCCTATTTCATCCATGTGTGCGTCCAGAAGGACCTTCCTTTCTCCCTGCCCCTTCCATGCCAGAATGTTTCCCACCTTATCCACCTTGTAACCATCCACATGATCCTTTATTTCCTCCAATATCAAATTCCTTATCTCATCTTCCCTGCCACTCGGTCCAAAAGCTTCCGTCAGTTTTTTAACGAGTTCTTTCATCCAGACACCTCCTCCACGATTTTTCCATCTTCAACAACGCTTTTGACGAGTTCAAAGGTATTTCTATAATCTCCAAGATCCATGATGGATAGGGGACTGTGGATGTAACGGGCAGGAATGGAAATCACACCGGCAGGTACCCCTCTTCCTCGCCTTGCGAGTCTTCCAGCATCTGTTCCCCCAGCTGTTCTTCTTTTCATCTGAAATGGTATACCATGTTTCACAGCGGTTTCGATCAATACTTGAAGGACCCTTTTATCAGTGACATATCCTCTGTGTGCGAAGGTTATAACAGGACCATCTCCCAGGTGGGTTGCCCAGTGATGTTCCGGTATCTCAGGATTATCTCCAGCCGTTGTTGTCTCCAAAACCAAGGCAACGTCGGGATGCAATTGCTCCATAAGGATCGCGCTCCCTCTCAGTCCCACTTCTTCCTGAACCACGAAAGCAAAGTACACATCGAAATCGTATCTTTCGTTCAGATCTATTATGTCCATCAGTATTGAACATCCTCCCCTATCGTCGAAGGCTTTCCCAGTAGCTTTTCTGTTCTCCTCTGTGTACTTTGTCAAGAATGAGACATAGGTTCCTATTTCCACTTCTTTCTCCGCCTCTTTTTTTGATGAAAATCCCATGTATATCCTGAGATTTTCATAACTCGGTGGTTTCTTAATCTCCTCTGATTTTTGGAGATGTATCGCTCTGTAACCTATGATTCCCAATTTGTCTTCGCCAACTCTCACTCTTTTTCCTGGCAAAACCCTCGGATCCACTCCCCCAACGGGTGCAAAGGATAGCGTTCCATCATCGTTTATCTTCGTCACCATGAGTCCCACTTCATCCATGTGAGCTACCAGTAACAATCTACCCTTGGGCTTTCTCCCCTTCTTGATCCCTATGAGATTACCCATTCTATCGGTTCTGACCTCGTCCAATTTACCCTCTATTCTTTCGCGTATGAAATTTCTAACCTCATCTTCATCGCCTGAAACTCCTGGTATTTCCGAAAGTTCTTTGAGATACATCGTTCACACCTCCAGATCGACGACAATGTGCGTCAAAAGCCTTGCTGTTTCATCGACATCGAAAGGATCTACGACCTCCACAGGTGTATGCATGTACTTCAGAGGGATGGAAATCAACGCCGTTCTAACACCTATTCCTGCTATCTGAACTTCGTCCGTATCTGTACCAGATCTTCCAGGGAGCGGTTCTTTTTGATATTTAATACCGTTTCTCTTCGCGATATCCATGATCTTCTTCCAGAAATTTCTGTCAACGGATGGTCCAAATCCAATGACTGGGCCCCCTCCAAGAGAAATCTTTTCGTAGAAAGAAGGAGCATCATCGGCATGTGTTACGTCAACGACGATCGCGAAATCCAAATTCAACTCATAAGCAACCGTTGCAGCTCCAGGACCCCCAACTTCCTCTTGAGATGAGAATATGTAATATACATCATAGCGAGTTTTGTATTTTTTCAAAAGCTCCATACTCTTTATGAGGGATGTACAACCTGCTCTGTTGTCGAGTGCTTTTCCAACTATTTTGCCATTCAACTCGATGGGATCTCCTCTCAGGACAACACGATCTCCCACTCTGACGGATTTCGCAAGTGAACCTACAGAAAGATCGACGAAAATCTCATCATACATTGGGACTTTTTTGCGATCTTCCGGTTTTTGAAGGTGTGGTGCGAGGAGCCCCACAACTCCCCTCGTTGGGCCATCTCTTGTATATACCCTCACCTCGCTCGCTAGAACAACTTTTGGATCCACACCTCCAACGGTTTCAAGACGAGCGAAGTTTCCATCTTCTATCTTCGATATGACAAAACCGATTTCATCTACATGAGCAAATATCCCTATTTTCAAATCTCCTCCACTTTTTATCCCAGCTATCAATCCTCCCAGTCGTGTTTTCTTCATCACATCTGCCAAATCTTTTACTTGCTTCTCTATGAAATCGATGGCTTCCTTTTCAAAACCAGAAGGTGCATCTATTCTGGAGAGTTCCATCAGAAGATCCTTTGTTTTCAAATTCACTCACTCCTTTCAAAAGCCATTTCGTTGAATTTATCCACAACTATCTTCCCTTCCTTAACATGAGCGACGGATGGAACACTCTCTTCCCCTCGGGCGTGAGTTATTATCCCAGCTATCTGCATCATGGATGGCCTCAAATCTAGGGCAGCTATAACAGCGGAGCTTCCTTCGTTCAAACCCGCCCTAATTGTTCCCATAGCACTTCCAAAGACGACGACAGACCCCCCAGCCATGATTTCAGCACCTTTATGAAGATTTCCAAAGATCATAACATCTCCTGAATGAACGATTATCTGGCCCGACCTGACATTTCTTTTAATGAGTTTTGTACCGGATTTAGTATCGGGTTGTTTCACCATATCCATTTTTCCTTTAATCCTTATCTTCTCTTTTTCTGCCGTTCCCACGAGAATCTGAGAAACCTCAAGGCCATGCTTTCTAACATGAGATATTATCTTAGGAATATCCTGAGCGTGGGCTGTATGGTTTTCCACCATTACTGCTACTTTATCACCCTTTGCAAAAAAAGATCCCATCTGTGTTATCTTCGTTGTGAGTTCTTCGAGGACTTCCTCTAAGCTGTCGTAATCCTTGATAACGATCACGAAACCTTCTTTTGTCATTTTGAAGTCTACCATGGAAACCACCCCCAGCATCGATAAGATTCTACCATGCTGGGGCTTCATAAAGATGAAACCCTGATAAATTTGATACCGACATCCTCACAGGTTCCATCCATCTTATCGTCATCTCCCACCATGACGCAGTTCTCTGGTCTTTCAGATATTTTAGAACATATCTCCAAGAAATACCTAGGATCCGGCTTACAGTAGTGGAAATCCTCCATGGATGTTATCAGATCGAAATCTTCTTCTTTCAAACCTATCCAACTCAATCTCTCAGCAATGACCATTCTGGGAAAAACAGGGTGGGTTGCAAGGACTATTTTGCAGCCTTCCTTTTTTCTTTCTCTCATGTACATGATCACTCTGTTGTTCGGCAGGAAATGATTCGATAACCTTTTGAAGTGAGGGCTTTCATAGAACTTTTTGAAAGTTTTTTCCCATTCTTTGGCGTTCCCTCCAAACTTTTTCGTGAAACTTTCCATGAATCTCTCGTAGTTGCTTCTGAGACCATCAGCGTTTATCGTGATTTCCCTGATGATGAGTGTTATTCTTTTGGCCAACTCTTCAGGATTCATTCCGAGGAAATCCCCGAGAGATCTAAAGTAGTTATTTAAAAATCTATCTTCGTTTAACAAAGCTAATGTACCATCGAAGTCAAAAAAGTAAGATCTCATACGCTCCCCTCTTTCGTATAGATTTCAATGAGGGGGATGAACCCCCTCACAAATTGATTTTTTCCGATATGGATTTTCCCTGCAAAAACAAAAGCAGGTAATCTGGCCCTCCAGCCTTGGAATCCGTACCGGACATGTTGAAACCACCGAAAGGATGGACTCCAACCAATGCCCCTGTACATTTTCTGTTTATGTAGAGATTTCCAACGAAGAACTCTTCTTTGACTCTCTCTATCCTTTTTCTATCCCTGGAATAGAAGGAACCTGTCAACCCGTATTCCGTTCCGTTGGCTATATCTATCGCATCTTTGAAGTCTTCCGCTTTTATGAAAGCAACAACCGGCCCGAATATCTCTTCTTGGGCGATTCTGGCATTCCTGTCAACATCAGAGAAAATCGTTGGTTCTATGAAGAAACCTCCCAGATCCTCCCTACTGTTTCCTCCATGCACGAGTTTCCCTTCGCTTTTTCCTATCTCTATGTACTTCATGATCTTCTCCATAGCGGATCTGTTTATCACAGGCCCAAGCCAGTTCTCTCTATACCTAACATCTCCCATCTTTATTTTCTTTGTCCTCTCTATAGCCTTTTCCAAAACTTCATCGTAAACCTTTTTAACAACGATTGCTCTGCTACCAGCAGAGCACTTTTGACCTTGGAAACCGAAAGCACTCACAACTATCCCCTCAGCGGCTGCATCGAGATCGGCTGTTTCATCGACAACCACTGCATCTTTTCCTCCCATTTCCAGAATCACCCTCTTTATCCACTTCTGCCCCTTCACAACCTTACCAGCCAATTCGCTTATTCTAGTTCCGACTTCTTTAGAACCGGTGAACGCTATGAAACGTGTTTTGGGATGCGCAACGAGGTACTCTCCAACAGTAGAACCACTTCCCGGAAAGAAATTTAGAACACCATCTGGAATTCCTGCTTCATACATTATCTCAGCGAACTTCGCGGCTATAACGATGGAGTCACTTGCCGGTTTCAGAACGACGGTATTCCCCGTTACAAGAGCGGCAGATGTCATGCCAGTCAGGATGGCAAGAGGAAAATTCCAAGGAGGTATTACGACACCCGCACCAAGGGGAATGTAAACATACTCGTTCTTTTCACCAGGAATCCTTGCGAGGGGTTGTTCAGAAACGTATCTCATGAGCTGTCTTGGGTAATACTCCAGGTAATCTATTGCTTCTGCCACATCGGCCCAGGCTTCCACCCAGTTCTTTCCAGTTTCATAAACCATCCATGCGGAG
The DNA here is from genome assembly GCA_003641585.1 of Thermotoga sp. Classification (GTDB taxonomy): domain Bacteria; phylum Thermotogota; class Thermotogae; order Thermotogales; family Thermotogaceae; genus 4484-232. The sequence goes on from QNAV01000032.1 coordinate 7,071, forward strand.
AGCTCATAAGCTCTTTCCTTCATTATATCCGATGCTTTCAAAAGAATCCCTGCCCTATCCTCAGGTGGTACTCTCTTCCACTTTTCAAAAGCTTCCCACGCAACATCAAGAGCTTTATCGGCCAGTTCTTCGTTTCCCTTTGAAGAGACTCCCACAATCTCTTCAAACCTACTGGGGTTTTTGGACACGATTTTTTCTTCTGTTCTGTAGGATTTGCCTCCTATAACGAGGTCGTATTCTTTCCCAAACTCCTTTTCCACCTTCTCTAGGGCTTTTTCCATTTTTTCGATGTCCTCGGGGTTTGAAAAATCGATGATTGGAAAATTTTTAAACGGTTTGAGTATCATGTAATCCGTCTCTTTAAGCACGAAACATCCCTCCTCAATCTGATATTTCAAACCACACTCCTTTCCTTTAAAAATTCTTTTCCCTTGAATCTCTCAAGTGACAACTGGGAGACATCCACATTTTTCGGCTTCCCAAAGACTATCCATTCAGCGAGTGCTTCTCCCACTGCGGGTGCGACCATGAAGCCATGTCCACTGAACCCAACAGCGTAGAAGTATCCTGAAACGTTCTCCGAAAGACCAACGATAGGTTGGGCATCGGGGGACATGTTGTACTCGCCACACCATTGTCTTATAACTCTCAAATTCTTCAAAAATGGAAATCTCCTCGACATCTTATTCACCATCTCGAGTAGGAATCTCGCTGTCACCTTTCTGTTAATACCAGGTTTTTCATCTTTATCACCCTGCCCCATGAGAAAAGAACCGTGGCGAGTTTGTCTTATGTAAAAATTCCCGGAAAAGCTTATTATCATCGGATCCATGATGTGTTCTAAAGGTTCTGTGACCAATATTTGATGACGATAGCTTTCTGTTGGTAAATCGATACCGACCATCTCACCGACATTTTTTGACCATGGACCCGCAGCGTTGATGACGACCTCACATTCGATGTATCCTGCGCTCGTCCACACTCCCCTTACGGTGCCGTTTGAAACGTCTATCTCCTTGACCTCCGTTTTGGTGAAGAGCCTTGCACCATTTTCAACGGATCTCCTCATGTAAGCAAAATTGGCTAGATGTGGATTGGCGTGTCCATCGGTTGGGCAGAAAGTGGCAAGTTTTACTCCTTCCACATTAACGTAAGGAAATCTTCTTTTAACTTGCTTTGGTGTCAACACCTCCACTTCCAATCCTTCCTCTTTTTGCATTTTCACATTCTTTGCGAATTCTTCTGCCTCTTTTTCATCAAAAGATAGGATGAGATAACCACCTTGCTTGTACTCCACATCCAGACCGGTATCTTCCTTCATTCTTTTGAACCATTCAACGCTTCTCATAGCGAGTCTCACGTTATTTCTCGTACTCCACTGTTGTCTTATTCCTCCAGCACACCTTCCAGTGGAACCTGAGGACACGTAATTCTTCTCAAAAATGAAGACATCTTTCTCACCGAGCCTCGTTAAGTGAAAGGCAATGGACGCTCCCACCATTCCTGCCCCAATTATGATCACTTTCGTTTTCAATTTTTATCACCTTCCAGAAAAGCGTTAAAGGGTACAGGTATGGTGGGTGGCCTGAAAGTACCAGGTGACAGTTCCTCCATTTTCTTTCCCGTTTTCTTGGCAAGAATCATGAGGGTGAGTAATCTGCAGGTTCTACCACCACAAGGCCCCATACCGATTCTCAAGTACC
>QNAV01000033.1:0-8741 GCA_003641585.1 Thermotoga sp.
GCAAGACTCACGGATCTCAAAACGGGAGAGATGAAAGAAGAGGAAGCGTTTCTTGGTTATATTCCCTACATGACCGAAAGAGGTACGTTCATAATCAACGGTGCAGAAAGGGTCGTGGTTAACCAGATAATCGTTTCTCCTGGACTTTACTATCCTGATGATTATATAGATAGTGAGGAATATGGAACTTACTTCTTACCAGCTCGAGGAGCCTGGCTTGAGATACTTCTCGATCCGTACGACGGGGTTTTATACGCTTCTTTGGATGGGAAAAAGGTCAACCTCTTCTTGTTTTTGAAAACGATAGGTTATGAGGATGACATGCAGATACTATCGTTCTTCCCAACGGTTATCGATGCGGACGATGAAGACAGCGTAAAACTCCATGTTGGCTCTATGTTACTCGAAGATGTTATCGCGAATGGTGAAAAGATCGGTGAAAAAGGAAGACTCATAACGAGCGAGATGGCGGAGAAGATCTTGAAATCAAATGTGGAGAAGGTCAAGATAGTCCACCCCATAGCCCAGAACACTTTTGAGAAAATGGTTGAGGAAATTTTGAAATCACGTGAGGAAGAAGAGGCAGAAGCTGATACCATACACGGTATAGGAGAAGTGACCAGTGTCGATGCTTTTCTCGAGATATTCAGAAGGTTGAGGCCAGAAGAGCTTCCGAGGATAAACGCTGCAAAGAGGTACATACACGATTTATACTTCAACCCAGAAAGATACGATCTTTCCGAGGTTGGAAGATACAAGGTTAACAAAAGGCTTCAAGAGGCGTACGTTGAATATCTCATAGAGATAGAAGGAAAAGACCCTGAAGAAGCTAAAAAAGCGGTCTACGATGTTAAAGAAACCATACTAACTCCTCTTGACATAATTCTTGCCACCAGAAAACTCTTCGATTATTTCGAAACAAGGTACATGAACGATTTCGAAGTGGATACTTATGACCTCAAAAAGCTCGTTCAGATCTTTGAGGAGAAGTTCCTTGAGGATCACAGAACAGCTCCTTGTGACCTCAGAAAGCTCATGAACATAATGAGAAAGAATTACGACGCGAGCTTCGATATATCGATTTACGCTGCCATGAAATACTTGACGAACATTAACAAGGAAGCGACTCCCATACCCTTCGATACGAAGGATCATCTCGGTAACAAGAGGATAAGGACGGTTGGGGAACTAATAAGAAGAGAATTCGAAAGGTTATTTGCGAAGGCTCAAAGAGCCATTCAGGAAAAATTGACATTGACCTCATCCTTGAGCAAAATACCAATACAGAGTCTTATAAACATAAAATCCATAATATCGACTGTCAACCAATTTTTCGCAACTAACCAGCTCTCTCAGTTCATGGATCAGGTGAATCCCTTGTCTGAGCTTACCCATAAAAGGAGATTATCTGCCGTCGGTCCCGGTGGGCTCAGAAGAGAATCGAAGGTTTTCGAAGCAAGAAACGTTCATCACTCTCAATACGGAAGGATCTGTCCCATAGAAACACCAGAAGGTGCTAACATCGGTTTCATAACTTCGCTTGCCATCTATTCCAAAATTGACAAATACGGATTTTTGTTAACTCCATACAGGAAAGTTGTCAATGGTAAGGTCACCGACGAGATAGTCTACCTTGCAGCAGATGAAGAGGAAAAATTCAAGATCGCGCCTTCCACAACGGAAATAGATGAAGAAGGAAACATAATACCTGAGAGGGTTGTTGTCAGAATCGGAGAAGATATCAGATTCGTTTCGAAAGATGAAGTGGATCTTATGGATGTGTCTCCCAAGCAGCCTTTCAGTGTATCGGCTTCTTTAATACCGTTCCTGGAGCACGACGATGCGAGCAGAGCCCTTATGGGATCTAACATGCAGAGACAAGCGGTTCCCCTTGTGAAAACCGAAGCACCCCTTGTCGGCACCGGTATGGAATGGGAAGCAGCTAAGAACTCTGGATACGTCGTTCTGGCAAAACATGATGGAATTGTCAAGATGGTGGATGCGAAAAGGATAGTGATCCACAGGATCGATGAGAATGGGGAACTCATGTACGATGAGAAAGGGAATCCCGTATTGGATGAATACAATCTTTTAAAATTCGTAAGGTCCAACCAGGATACAACCATAAATCAGAAACCGATAGTTGACATCGGAGACAAAGTGAAAGCAGGAGAACCCATAGCTGACGGTCCAGCAACGGATATGGGAGAACTCGCCCTTGGCAGGAACGTTCTGGTTGCTTTCATGCCTTGGGAGGGGTACAACTACGAAGATGCTATCCTCGTGAGTCAAGAGCTTTTGGAAGAGGATACATTCACCTCGATTCACATAGAAGTTTACGAAACTCAGGCAAGGGAGACAAGACTTGGCCCCGAGGAGATAACATCCGATATTCCGAATGTCAGTAAGGAACTTCTCAAAAACCTGGATGAAGATGGAATAATAAGAATAGGTGCGTACGTTGTTAGTGACTACGGTGTTGGATCTCAGGCTATTCTCGTTGGAAAAGTTACACCCAAAGGAGAAGGAGACACATCCCCAGAGGAGAAGATCATAAGATCGGTCTTTGGTGAGAGGGGAAGAGACGTTAAAGATTCTTCGTTGAGACTCCCTCACGGTGTTGAAGGAAGGGTTATAAAAGTTGATGTTTTTGACAAGAACGATATAGCAGATCTTGGATCCGGTGTCAACAAACTCGTGAGAGTTTACGTTGCCACGAGAAAGACATTGGATGTTGGTGACAAGCTCGCTGGAAGGCATGGAAACAAGGGCGTTATATCCAAGATCTTACCGAAAGAGGATATGCCTTTCCTGCCCGATGGGACACCTGTGCAGATGGTTTTGAATCCATTAGGGATCCCCTCGAGAATGAACGTTGGACAGATTCTCGAGACACAGCTTGGATGGCTTGCAAAACTTACAGGCAAATGGTTCGCCACACCCATTTTCGATGGTGCAAAGGAAGAGGAGATATTAAGGGAACTTTACAAAGAAAGGAAAAAGAGGGGTCTTCACGCGGGTGACAGTGAAAAGGATCCATCAGGCAAGGTCGTTTTAAGAGATGGAAGAACAGGAGAGCCCTTCGACAGTCCCGTTGTGGTTGGTTACATGTACATGATGAAGCTCGTTCATATCGCGAAAGAAAAGATACATGCAAGATCAACAGGCCCATACTCTCTGATTCATCAGCAACCTCTCGGTGGAAAATCGCACTTTGGAGGTCAGAGACTTGGTGAGATGGAAGTCTGGGCTTTGGAGGCATACGGTGCAGCTCACACCCTTGCGGAGATGCTCACCATAAAATCCGATGATATAAAGGGAAGGAATGAAGCTTACAAAGCTATTCTCAAGGGAAGGAACATACCAGAACCGGGTATCCCCGAGAGTTTCAGAGTTCTTGTGAAAGAGTTGAGAGGTCTTGCTCTCGATGTCAGACTCTACGATGATGAAGGAAACGAGATAGACATCGACAAGTTCTGAATCTGGGGAGGGTGGAAAGATGGCGGTATCTACTTTTAAGAGGAAGATTGCCAGCGTTCAGATAAAGCTCGCATCTCCTGAGACCATTAGAAGCTGGTCGAGTGGAGAAGTCAAAAAACCTGAGACCATAAATTACAGAACGTTCAAACCGGAAAAAGACGGTTTGTTCTGTGAGAGAATCTTCGGCCCTGTAAAAGATTACGAATGTGCGTGTGGTAAGTATAAAGGAAAGAAGTATGAAGGAACAGTTTGTGAAAGATGCGGTGTACGTGTTGAATCGAGAGAAGCGAGAAGAAAAAGGATGGGGCATATAGAGCTTGCAGCTCCTGTCGTTCATATATGGTATCTTGAAAGCATTCCCAGTGTCCTGGGAACGCTCCTCGATATATCCACATCGGATCTTGAAAACATAATATACTACGGGAGTAGAAGGATCATCGAGAGGGCGTTCATTGTGACCGATCCAAAAGACAGTCCCTTCTCCCAGGGAGATATTCTTTATGAGACGGAATACAGGATCTACATGAGGAGATGGAATTTCGATGTCGAACAGGCTTTTATAGTTAAAAATCCCAAATCTCCTGTTGTATCAGACCTAGATGGCGAGGTCAGGTTAAAAACTGAAAGAACGAATACTGGAAGAGAACTGGTCTGGATTATCGTAAGAAACGTTGTAAGGGCAGAGCATACAGTCTATCCTGGAATGAGGATCATCGTCAAGGATGGGGAAAACGTCGAGAAGGGTCAAGAAATGACCATGGAGATGGAAGTAGAACCGATCTATGCACCTTTTGAAGGCTACGTAGAAGTCGATGAGCTCACCAACGCTGTAACTTTAAGACCTCTGACCACAAGCAAAGAACAGCCTTTGGTGTTCACAATACCATACGGAGCGAGAGTTTTAGTGAAAGATGGTGAAAAGATCAAAAAAGGAGATCAGATAACAAGTCCGACGAAGCTTCCGAGTGTCAAAGCCAGCATATCTGGAAAGGTCGTCTTTGGAAGGGATCTCAACGTAAGACCACTGGAGGATGGTACATACGAAGCCCTCTCCATGGGGACACTTTACGTCGAAAGCAGTATTGAGGAGAGGAAATATCCTATATTCGAAGGTTCCCTCGTTTATGTGAACGACGGTGATCAGGTGAAAAAAGGTGACCACCTTGCAGATAGATTCCTCTTCGAAGATGAGTTCTTAGCTTCTTCAGAAGCTAAGATCTTCGAAGAATACTATCCAACATTGTTCGACCTTGAAGAGAGGGTTGAAAACGATAGGCCAATAGTTGTCATAACGGATATCGATCCTGAAGCCTCCGAGGAGACGGGTTTGAAAATAGGGGATATAATAACCGAAAACGAGTACGAAGCGTACAGCCAGATATACCCGGATAAGATCAAAGCGAGTTACGGTGCGACAGCCATAAAAGAGCTGCTTCAGAAACTCGATCTTGAGGAATTGAAAGCATATCTTGAAGCGGAACTCAAGAAACTTCCTGTATCCAGTTCAAAGGCGATAAAGCTCAGAAGGAGATTGAAACTGGTAAAGGACTTCATAAAATCTGGGAACAAGCCTGAGTGGATAATCTTGGAAGTTATTCCCGTCATACCACCCGATCTAAGACCCATGATACAGATCGAGGGAGGAAGGTTTGCAACAACGGATCTCAACGAACTCTACAGGAGGGTCATAAACAGAAACAACAGGCTCAGAAGGCTCATGGATCTTGGAGCTCCCGAGATAATATTGAGAAACGAAAAGCGAATGCTCCAAGAAGCTGTTGACGCTTTGATACACAACGGAACCGAATCTGAGGGGAAGAGACACAAAAGAATACCTGTCAAAGACAGGAATGGAAGACCTCTGAAATCCTTGACAGATCTTTTGAGGGGAAAGAAGGGAAGGTTCAGAAGAAACCTCCTTGGAAAAAGAGTCGACTACTCTGGAAGAGCGGTGATAGTTGTTGGACCTGACCTCAAGATACATCAATGTGGTATACCAAAGAAAATGGCTATGGAACTCTTCAAACCATTTGTTCTTGCAAAACTTCTTGGCGAGGGAGAAACGAGCAAGGCGGTAAGGAAAATGAAAAAAGCCATTATCGAAAAGGAAATGCCGGAAGCCTGGGAGGTTCTGGAAGAGGTTATAAAAGGGAAAGTGGTCCTTCTGAACAGAGCTCCAACTCTTCACAGGATATCCATACAAGCGTTCGAACCAAAACTCGTTGAAGGGAACGCTATACAACTTCATCCAGTTGTGTGTCCTCCGTTCAACGCAGACTTCGATGGTGACCAGATGGCCGTTCATGTACCGCTATCTGCAGCTTCTCAAGCAGAATCCAGGCTTCTCATGCTTTCAAGATACAACATAATCTCTCCAGCTCATGGAAAACCTATATCCCTACCAACGCAAGACGTCATCATAGGTGTATACTACCTAACGGCGGTAACAAAGGACTTTGAAAAGATAAGGCCGGAGGAGATAAAGTGGAAGTTCTCATCGCCCGAAGAAGCGATGCTTGCTTACTTCCACAGATACATTTCACTTCACACACCAATACTGATCAAGATAAATCTGAAGGGTGAGGAAAAAAGGATAAAAACGACTCCTGGAAGAGTCATATTCAACGAGATAGTTCCAGAGGAGTTTAGGGATTACAACAGGGTTTTTGGAAAGAAGCAGATAAACTCTCTCGTTTATGAAACGTTCAAGAAATACGGCGTTGATAGGGCCGCGGATCTTTTGGATGACATAAAATCACTGGGATTCCATTACGCAACAGTTTCAGGCCTCACATTCTCCCTGAAAGATCTCGTTGTCTCTCCTGAAAGAGACAGGATAATAAAAGAAACGTGGGAGAAGGTTAAGAAGATAGAGGAGTATTACGAACAAGGCTTCCTGACGGAAGAGCAGAGAAAGAGCGAGATCGTAAGGATCTGGACAAAAGTGACCGATCAGATAAAAGAGCTCACATCGAGGACCTTGGGTGCGAATCCATTCAACCCCATATACATGATGGTGAATTCAGGTGCAAGAGGTAACATAGACCAGGTCAAACAGCTCGCGGGTATAAGGGGTTTGATGATAAAGGCGTACGATCCAAGATCCAGGGAAATAAAATCCAGAATATTCAGAGGACAAGCCGTATACGAGGCTCTAACTTTTGACTATCCTGTTGACAGAAACTTGAGAGAAGGCGTTAACATCCTCCAGTTCTTCATATCCACTTACGGTGCAAGAAAAGGTCAAGTCGATACGGCAATGAACACGTCGTTTGCTGGTTACCTGACAAGGAGGCTCATAGATGTCGCACAGAGTGTGGTTGTGACCATGCCAGATTGTGGAACTCATAACGGTATAAGAGCGATGGACTTGATAAAAGATGGCACGGTCGTTGAAAAGCTAGAAGATTTCCTGTTTGGGAGGGTTCTGGCAGAAGATGTTATAGATCCAGAAACGGGGGATGTCGTTGTCAATCCAGAAAACGGAAAAGCTTACACAAGAAACACGATGCTGACAGATGATGATGCGAAATTTCTGGCATCTTATAAGAAAAGTATCGAGGTGTGCAAGGTTATAGACTTTGACATAACCGAAATAGAGCTTCCATACACTTATGCCGAACTTGCAGAAGATATAGAAGGGGAAAACGGTGAAATATTCGAAAAAGGATCCGAGGTGACATGGGAAGTTATAAAAGCTGCAAGATCCAAAGGAAAAGAAAGTATAAAGATAAAGATCTATCCGGTGGTTGGAGCGGTAGTTGCGGAGGAGAACCCGATTTATGACAAAAAGGGAGAAAGACAGATAGCTGTTTATCAAGAGGTTATAAACGAAAATACTGCAAAACTCCTTGAAGAGAACGACGTTCAGAAAGTTCTCGTAAGACCTAACATAATCGTCAGATCACCTCTGACATGTGAAGCCGAACATGGAATATGTGCTGCATGCTATGGTATGGATCTTTCAAACCACAAGATAGTCAACGTGGGAGAGGCGGTGGGTATCGTTGCGGCTCAATCGATTGGAGAACCTGGAACACAGCTCACCATGAGAACCTTCCACGTTGGAGGAGTTATGGGAGCGAGCGACATCGTCAGTGGTTTGACCACGGTCGAGAAAACCTTCGAGCCTTACGCTTTCTTGAGGGAAGAAAAGAGTGGTTCCAAGAAGGAGATCAAGAAATACTACGGAGCGGAAGCAAGGCTCTCGGAAGTTGATGGATTCGTCAAGGACATAGCAGAAGACAAAACTGGAAGAAAGGTCATATACATAGAGGATTATGCGGGAAGAATATACGCTTACGAGATATCGAAGAGAGCCAAACCGAAAGTCAAGAAAGGCCAGAAGGTTTTCAGAGGAGATCCACTAACGACGGGAGCCATAGTTTGGTGGAAACTCCTTGAAATGGAGGAAGAAAAAGGTGTTTTAACTGCTATAAACCTTCTGAAGATAATAAAGAACGCATACGTCCAACAGGGAGTCGATATACACGACAAGCACTTCGAAATAATATTCAGACAGATGCTGAGCATGGCTGAGGTCGTGGATCCAGGAGATAGTGACTACCTGCCAGAGCAACTTGTTCCGATAGTAGATCTGAAAAGGTTCAACAGGATGGTCCTTGAAGAAAATTCGAAGATCGATGAAAACAGAAGGCTCGTGATTGGAAAAGAACTTGCAAGAAGGCTCATAACCGAATCTTTAGATGGTACCATAGAGATGATCGCATCGGAAGGAGAAGAGATCACAGAAGAAATTCTGAAAAAGGCAATAGAAGCTGGAATAAAAGAAATAGATGTGATCGAAAGAGGAAAGGTCGTGACTTATCAGATCCTACCGAAAGAGCCTGTAAGGTACAAGAGAAGACTGCTGTCTCTCAAAAAGGCAGCTCTGAACTATCCGGGATGGCTCAGCGCAGCAGCATTCGAAGAGACAGCATGGATCCTGACAGGATCTGCCATAGAAGGGAAATCGGACCCGTTGTATGGATTGAAGGAAAATGTGATTGTTGGACAGCTGATACCAGCTGGGACGGGACTCGACGTGTTTGCAAACATACAGATAGAGGAAACGCCAAGAGCTGTGGAAGAGGAGAAACTCGCATGAAAAAAGGGGGCGCAAGCCCCCTTTTTTATTCTTAGAAGATGGTCCACCACCCAGACCCTTTTAATCTATTATCTATCCAGCATGAGCCAAATACTACATCCATTTGAGCACTTATGGGAATAGCATTTCCGTTTACAAATATCGTTCCAGAAAC
>QNAV01000034.1:0-8616 GCA_003641585.1 Thermotoga sp.
GGTATAGCGGAATTTTACAAACCAGAAGATCTAGTTGGGAAACTCATAGTGGTGGTTGCGAATCTGAAACCAGCGAAATTGATGGGATACGAATCTCAAGGGATGCTTTTAGCAGCTCAATTCGGAGATGATTTGAAATTGATAACAATCGATGGTGATATAACACCGGGAGCAAAGGTCTCCTGAATAAGAAGGTGATGAAATGGCTGAAGTGGTTATAAACAAACCCATAGAGGATGAACTCGTCGAATCGTATCTTACGTATTCGATGAGTGTCATAGTTGGAAGAGCCATCCCTGATGTTAGAGATGGTTTGAAACCCGTTCAAAGAAGAATACTTTACGGTATGATGGAGCTTGGATTGTCCCACAAATCGTCTTTTAAGAAGAGCGCTAGAATCGTTGGAGAAGTCATGGGAAAGTATCATCCCCATGGTGATGCCCCAGTCTATGAAGCCCTCGTCAGAATGGCTCAATCCTTTTCGACGAGATATCCCCTGGTTGATGGTCAGGGGAATTTCGGCTCGATAGATAGAGATCCACCAGCTGCAATGAGGTATACCGAAGCCCGATTGACCAGGATAGCAGAAGAGATGCTGGAGGATATAGATAAAGAAACCGTCGACATGATACCGAACTTCGATGGTAGCCTGTTTGAGCCGACGGTTCTTCCATCAAAATTTCCGAATCTACTCGCAAATGGATCTTCAGGTATAGCTGTAGGTATGACAACGAATATTCCTTCTCACAACCTGAAGGAGCTTATATCCGCCCTCATCCTTCTGATAAAGAAACCGGATGCTACGATTGAGGAGATCATGAAATACTTGAAAGGCCCGGACTTCCCAACAGGTGGAGTGGTGATAAACGCATCGAACCTGTTGAAGATATACTCTACAGGGAAAGGTTCAATCGTTATAAGAGGGAAGGTACATGTTGAAGAGGGAAAGAGGGATAAGAAGATAGTCATAACGGAAATACCCTACATGGTTAGTAAAGCTGGTTTGATAGAGCAGATAGCAAAATACGCTCAAAATAATGAAAATGTCCCTATAAGAAACGTCCGGGATGAATCGGATAAAAGAGGTATCAGAATCGTGATAGAAATACCGAAGAATATAGATGAAAACATTGTTTTGAACAATTTGTATAAGCACACGTCGCTTCAGGATACTTACAACGTTCAGATGCTTGTAATAGATGAGAGAAAAAGGCCAAGACTCATGAATATAAAAGAACTTTTGAACGCTTTCATAAACCATAGATTCCAGATAATCAGAAGAAGAGCAGAATACGAGTATAGAACTTACTCCAAGAGAGCTCATATTCTGGAAGGTCTTATGAAAGCATCCAGAGCGATAGGAACCGTCGTAGATATCGTTAGAACCAGCAGAACAGTAGAGGAGGCTAAAAAGGAGTTGATGGATGTTCTGGAAGTTACAGACGCTCAGGCAGATGCTATTCTGGACATGAGACTTTCACGTCTAACATCATTGGAGTTTGAAAAACTTCAGAAGGAGTATAGAGACCTTATAAATAGAATTGAGGAAGTGAAAGAAATTCTGGAAAAAGATGAGAGAGTGTACGACGTTATGATAAGGGAATTCGAGGAACTGGGTAGAAAATACGGAGACGAAAGAAGGACAGAACTCATGGATCTTGAAGTGAGATCTTACAATCTTGAAGACTTGATAGTTGAAGAAGATGTTGTGATAACCTTGAGCCTCAAAGGATATTTGAAAAGTACACCATTGAAGAATTACAGGCTTCAAAGAAGAGGAGGAAAGGGTGTTATCGGTTCAAAGGTTTCAGAGGATGATGAAATCATGTTCGTCGTTGTGAGCAAAAATAAAGCTTCCACGATCTTCATATCAAATCTCGGCAAGGCCTACATGATAAAAAACTACGAGATAGAGAGTAGCGGAAGAGCTGCCAAAGGGAAGCACATAACAGCTTATCTCAAACTTCAAAATGACGAAAAGATAGTCGCTTTGATTCCCTCAAATGGAGAAATGGGAGATCTCGTGCTTGTTACCAAAAAAGGTAAGATAAAGAGAATGCCTCTTTCCGAATTTGCGAGAGCTTCCACGAAGGGAATAAGAGCTATATCTTACGAGGATGAAGACGACAGAGTTGTAGCAGGAGGTGTTCTGAATAAAGAGAAATCAACGATACTCCTTGCAACGAAGAAGGGATTCATAATAAGATTTTCCGCAAACGACTTGAGAAGGATGGGCAGAAGTGCAATGGGTGTTATCGGTATAAAGCTATCGAAAAACGATGAGGTCGTTGGAATGATAATAGTGTCTGATGAGGAAGGAAGTGTGCTTACGGTTACCAAGAAAGGCTTTGGCAAGAGAACACCTGTCTCCATGTACAGGATTCAAAGAAGGGGTGGAAGAGGTTTAAAGAACATATCTAGCGTTGATAAAGCGGGAGAAGTTGTTGGTATAGAGTTCGTCAAAGGTGATGAAGAACTGATAGTTCTTACAAAGAACGGTATGAGTGTTAGGATACCAGTTTCAGACATAGGTGTTGTGGGTAGGATAACTAAAGGTGTGAAACTCATAGAGCTGGTCGATGATGAAATAGCCCAGATGGCGGTGGTGTCATGAGAAAACAAATAGATCACACAGCGGATCTGGCTTATGAGATAGAATCCCACGATATAATTGGATTGTTGAAAGAGATAATAGATATTCTCTTTGAACACTATAAACCTGATTTGGGGAATTTCTCAAAGGAGAAAGCTTACAATATCTGTGAACCACTTGAGGATTTCATATTCGACACGGTAAACGATTGGATATTTGAAATTTCTGTGGGGCATTTCCCTCATGATATGATTAAAAAAGATGGGGAAATAGTAGTAAAATTTAAAAAGGTGTTGAGGAGGAAAGGAGAAGAAATAAAAGCTTTAACATATCACCTTCTGAAATTGGAAAAGCGGGGGGAGAAAATTCGCACAAAGGTGGTGTTTGACGTTTGAAAGGGTTAACAAGGCGTCAGGAGGAAATACTCAAGTTCATCGAGGAGTACTATGAGAAGAATGGCTTCCCTCCTTCTATAAGGGATATCTCCAGGAAATTCAAGATAACGCCTCGAGGGGCAGTTATACACCTCGTGGCTTTGGAAAGGAAAGGTTATGTGAAAAGAACGGGAAAGGCAAGAGGAATTAAGCTGGTCTACAGATCCGATGCCATAAAACTCCCGATAGTTGAGAAGATGCCGTTCGATATGCCGGTGAACGCTGTGGAGAACGCTGTGGGATTTCTCTCCGTCCCAAAAGATATGCTGGAACCTGGGTGTGACCATTTTGTTTATAAGGTTAAAGACGATTCTCTTAAGGAAGAGAATGTGATGAAAGGAGACTATTTGGTGGTTAAAAGGCAGCGGAAAGCAGAAAACGGAGATATCGTTATAGTTGTGAGGGAGGGGACGAATTTGGAAGTTTTAAAATACGCGGATGAGGGGAATATTGGAGAGTTAGTTAAAACCGGTGACATAAGAATCGTAGGAAAGGCTATTGGATTGATCAGGCTCTTCTGTTGAGGAGGGGTCAGGATGTATCAATACGAGGAAATAGAAGGTTACGTCATAATAAAACCAAAAGGAGAGCTGGATCTATCCAACGCTTTCAATTTTAAAAAGCAACTTTTGAACGATTTTTTGACTAAGGGAAAAAACAAGTTGATCATAGATCTCTCAGATGTTCATTACATGGACAGTTCGGCACTTGGTGCCATGATAAGTCTCCATAAAAGTTGCAGGCTGAACGGCGGTATGCTGATTCTGATAAAAATGGATAAATCTCTAAAGCGTCTCTTCAAATTAACCCAGCTGGATTCTATCATCCCGATATATGAAAGTCTGGACGAGTTTTTGAAGAACACGGGGGGGTAGAATGTTTCCATACACTTTTGTGGATGATGTCGTGATTTTGAAACCTTCAGGGAGTATAAGTGTAGATAATGCCCATATATTCAAAAGGTGGGTATTTAATGAGTTTTTGAGAAAAGGTTACAGTAAGATTATTTTAGACCTCTCTGATGTCGATAAATTGGATAGTTTTGCCCTCGGAATACTCGTTAGTATACTAAAAAATTCTACATCAGAAGGGGGGGATTTCGTTCTCTGCTCTCCAAACGAGTCCGTGAGAAAAGTATTGGAACTCACATCTCTTGATAAAATTCTGAAGATAGCCGGTACAGTTTCTGAGGCTCTCAGGAAGGTGAGAGAATGAAAATTGCTATAGCATCGGATCATGCTGGTTTTCGCCTCAAGGAAGGTTTGAAGGCGTTTTTTGAAAGGAATAATATCGATTACATAGATTTTGGCACTGATTCAACAGCTTCTGTGGATTACCCTGATTTTGCGAAGAAAGTGGTTGATTGCATAAGGAATGGATGCGCTGATTTTGGTGTTCTGATATGCGGAACCGGGCTTGGTATGTCAATGGCTGCTAACAGGTTCAAAGGAATACGAGCGGCCCTCTGTTTCTTTCCTGAAATGGCACGTCTTGCACGAAAGGATAATAATGCCAACATATTGGTACTTCCTGGAAGATTCATGGGAATTGAACTCGCTGAGTGGGTACTGTCTGCTTTCCTGGAAACAAAATTTGAAGGTGGAAGACACGAGAGGAGAATTAGAAAATTGGAGGATTATGGATCATGAAGATAGTCTATACACCAGAACATAGGATGCACGTTCCGATGAAAGAACTGGATAGAGGAAGATGGATCGAAAATCCTGAAAAACCCGAAAGAATTGAAGCGATCAAGGATATGCTCATACTCAGCGGTTTCGAGGACATATCTCCCCCACTTTCGTTTCCTGACTCCTATGTCTATATGATTCACAGTCCAGAATATGTCGAGTGGCTCAGAAGAAAAAGTGAGGAAATGGCGGAAAACGAAGAGTATTTCCCCAAAGTTTTTGGGCATGACATGTGCTTTGATACGGGGACTCCCATAAGTTCATGGACTTTTAAGGCAGCGAGGACTGCTGTTGACGTTGTTTTGACAGCGTCAAAGTATATCATGAGAGGAGAGAACGTTGTCTACGCTCTTTGCAGGCCTCCAGGACATCATGCAAGTTTTGAGAGCTGCGGAGGATATTGCTATTTCAACAACGTGGCTATCTCTGCATTTTACTTTCTGAAACATGGTTCTTCAAGGATCGGTATTCTGGATCTGGATTTTCACCATGGAAACGGAACACAGGACATATTCTATTTCTCAAAAGAGGTCTTTTACATCTCGATTCACGGTGATCCAAAAGAGTTTTATCCCTGGATTTCAGGATTTCCATGGGAGGTAGGGGAAGGAGAAGGAGAGGGCTATAACCTAAACCTTCCGTTGAATGAAAGAGCTTCATGGAAAGAGTATTCTAAAGCTCTCGAGAAAGCCATTAACGAGATAAAAGATTTCGAACCTGAAATTCTTCTCATATCCATGGGTTTTGACACACACAAAGAAGATCCCTTAGGGAAATTTGAGCTAGAAGATGAGGACTTCTATAGGATGGGGCACATGATAGCCCAGTTGGATGTGCCCAAATTGGTGGTTCAGGAGGGAGGTTACAATCCTAAAGCCTGTGGTAGGGCAGCCATAAAATTTTTTACGGGGTTATCCAGATAGTATGTTTAGAGAGATCGTTTTCAAGGTATCAGATGAGGTTGAAAGAATAGTGGAACGTATGTATGAAGAGAATTTTTTCACATTTTCCATAGAGGAGGAAGAAGAGGGGACATTTTTGAAAATCTATCTGAATCCCGGAGAAGACATTCCTGATTTTTTGAGAGGAATGAATCTTGAATTCGTTCAGGAAAAAGAAATCCTCCCTAGTGATTGGCTCCCAAAAGATCTTTTGAAGCCTTTTGAAGTGGCGCCAAACCTCGTTGTTGACCCTTCAGATGTATTGGAAGACGAGGAGAGAATTGTCATCAAACTGACACCTGGCCTCGCTTTTGGAACTGGATATCATCCCACCACAAGGATGGCTTTATCATTCATTGTGGAGAATATTAAGAATGGTATGACTTTCCTCGATGTTGGGTGTGGAACAGGAATATTGTCAATAGCTGCGAAAAAGCTTGGAGCAGGGAAAGTTTTAGCTGTGGATATAGATCCGCAAGCTGTGGAGATTGCTATCGAAAATGCGCTCAGAAACGACGTTAAAATAGACGTGCTGGAATCCAACCTGCTCGAGAAAGTAAAGGGGAAATACGATATGATAGCAGCCAACATATTGCCAGAGATCTTACTCGAGTTGTTAGAAGATGTTCACAGAGTGTCCCATAACAAGACGATTCTCATATTATCTGGTATAACTGAAGAGAAGGAGAAGATTTTACTTGATAGGGCGAGGTCGAAAGGGTGGACACTTGCAGATAAAAAAGTGGAGGATGATTGGATTTGCTTTCTGATGAAGAGATCGTCGAAAAGCAGCTTGGAAGAAAGGTGAAGAATCTGAGAAGAGTGGTGAAGAGATGTAAATATGGGTACCCAATCGTTGTAGAGAGTTTCCCTCTGAAAGATGGGAAGCCCTTTCCTACTCTATACTGGCTGACATGTATCTTCTTGAGAAGGGAGATATCCAGATTGGAGAGTGAAGGATGGATAAAGAAATTTGAAGATAGGATAAAGAGCGATAAAGAATTCTTCGAAAAAGTGAGAAAAGCTCATGAAGAGGTGAGAAAAAGGAGAGTGAAAATTCTGCCGAAGGAGGTTCAATGGGATGTCCTTATAAAATCTGGAACTGGTGGTATAAAAGATCCCAGAATCGTTAAATGTCTGCATCTTCATACCGCGGATTTTCTGGCGGGGATAGAGAATCCAATAGGCGAGATGGTTTTGAAGATGCTAGAAAAAACCGAATGTGATCCCGATGAGATAATATGCGAAAAGTACAACAAGGGGTGATCGGATTGGTAATCGTGGAGAAGGTCAAGGATATGAAAAAGCTCTCCGAAAAGTATTTGAAAGAGAATAAAACGATAGGATTCGTACCAACCATGGGTTTTCTTCACGAAGGACATCTTTCGCTTGTGAGAAGGGCGCGAGAAGAAAACGATATAGTGGTTGTGAGTATATTCGTAAACCCTACCCAATTTGGTCCCAACGAGGATTATGAAAGTTATCCAAGGGATTTCGAAAGAGATGTGAAGCTTCTGAAGGAATTAAATGTTGATGTTGTGTTCTATCCTTCAGTTGAAGAAATGTATCCAAAGGATTTCTCAACGTATGTCGAGGAAACAAAACTTTCCAGGTATCTTTGTGGAAAATCAAGGCCTGGCCATTTCAGAGGGGTATGTACCATCGTTACGAAGCTTTTCAACATAGTTCGCCCTACCAGAGCGTATTTCGGTCAAAAAGATGCTCAGCAATTCAGAGTCATAAAGAGAATGGTCAGAGATCTGAACATGGATGTTGAACTGGTGGAATGTCCGATAGTGAGAGAACACGACGGTCTTGCTATGAGCTCACGGAACATTTACCTTTCCGGTGATGAAAGAGCACAGGCTCTTGCTCTATACAACTCTTTGAAACTAGCTGAGAATCTTATAAAAAGTGGAGAAAGAGATGCAGAGGTTGTAAAGAACGCTATGAAAGAATTCCTCTTCAGGTACGATAAGGTAAAAATAGATTACGTTGAGATAGTTGATGAGGAAACTCTGGAACCTGTAAAACACATTGAAGGGAAAGTGATCGTAGCTATCGCATGCTGGGTTGGAAAAGCCAGATTGATAGATAACGTGATCGTTCAGGGGTGATTCCATGAAGAGATATCTCGTGATATCGGATACCCATATACCAACAAGGCAGAATGAGATACCTGCTATCGTTTTTGAAGAGCTCGAGAACTGTGATGGTATCATAGCCCTCGGTGATTTCGTCGATATAGACACAGTTATGCTTCTCAAAAAGAGCACAAAAAATTTCTACGGAGTTCACGGTAACATGGATTTCCCGGATGTCAAAGATTATCTTCCCTTTTCCACCCTTCTTCAGATTGAAGGGGTAACTCTAGGATTGTGTCATGGATGGGGAGCACCATGGGGTATTAAAAAAAGGATACTATCTCATTTCAAAGAGAAACCCGATGTCATACTTTTCGGTCATACTCATGAATTTGAAGACAACATAGAAAACGGGGTTCGATTCCTAAATCCAGGCGCTGCAACTAAAAGAGGAACATTCGGGATCCTGACGATCGATGGGAGGAATGTGAAATTCGAGCTAAAGAAAATATAGAGAAATTGATAGATGAGATAAGAGAGACGGTGAAGGATGAGAAAGTCATCGTTGCATTTTCGGGAGGCGAGGATAGTTCACTTGCTGCTCTCCTCATGAAAGAAGCTTTGGGAAAGGATAGGGTAGAGCTCGTAACGGTCCATTTTGGAGAATTCACATACACCAGGACAGAAGATATCATCAGAGAATTTTCAAGGAATTACGGCTTTAAACACACCTACATAGATGGTAGTGAAAGACAGAGATCCATATGGAAGCATGGACCGTCATGTAACGCTTGTACCAAACTCGTAAAACTGGGCCTTATAAAGGAGTACGCCAAGGGAAGAATCGTTGTAAGTGGAGCGAACAGATCTGAC
>QNAV01000035.1:0-8565 GCA_003641585.1 Thermotoga sp.
CGAAGATGGAAATGGTTAATCTTTCCGTCTTGGCTTTTTTCATGAATTCCAAGTAATCCTTTGCAAATTTTTCGATGACCTCTTTGTCCCTAATTTTCCAAGCCGATACAGGTTTATACTTCATGAATTCTCACCCCTTTGCTATAAAACTTTCATATGGTTTCAAGGGGATTCCTTCAATTTCCACTTCCTCTTTTGAAAAGTTATGAAAGATACGAATTCTCCTTTCGCCTACAAGCTCATAGGAGATTGTACTTCCCCTTCTTTCCAATCCATCAATACTTGCCACATCTATCCAGGGATTGCTTCTCCTCCATTTTCCTAACTCTTTGATGTGATTCAATAAACTATCTTCTCTACTTTCATTAGCTTCCACAGAGAATCCGGAATGGGCTCTCAGGTATTTAAAGGACTTCCACATGGTTTGACCTCTAGTGTACAGGGTTTCTCTCCAAGGGAAAGGCTCCAGAACGTCTTCTGTGAAGAACGGATCATAACGTCCTTTCATTCCGAGCTCTTCACCGTAGAATATGAAAGGAATACCAGGTAAGGTCATCAGGATAGAAAACGCCAATTTTCTCTTTCTCTCGTCCTCTATCTCATCTGCTAGTCTTGTCATATCGTGATTCGTGAGAAAGTTCACTGGAATGTAGCTCTTGTCTTTCAAGCTTTCCTGAATACCTTCTATCAACAGATCTGGATCTCCTCTTTTAACAGATTCTTTTATGGAATATGAAAGCAAAAAATTGAACACATATCCGAATATCTCACCGTATTCATCCACTGTATCCTGGGAGGCCCATATTTCTCCAATGAACATTTTCCCCTCAAAATCTTTCAAGAACTCTCCCCAGAATCTCTTGTTCTGCTTAGAATCTTCGAATATGTGTTTTGCCGCATCCAATCTCACGCCATCTATTCCCATATCAAACCAGTATTTCAAAATTTCCTTCATTTTTCTTGAAACCTCTTCGTTGCTGTAATTCAAATCCGGAAGACCCGCTCCGAACAACCCTCTGTAATGCCCTGAGGGTGAGGGATGCCATACAGGCTGACCATCCCACTCTCTCCTCTCTAAGAGAACTTCTTCTCTTTCGCTCCATAAGTAGTAATTCCTGAAATTCTCATCACCGGAGAGGGCTTTTTCAAACCAGGGATGGAGAGAACTCGTGTGTTGAAGTGGGAAATCCAGTATCACTTTTATTCCTTCACCATGAAGAGTCGAAATCAATCTTTTGAAATCCTCTATATCACCGTAAAGCGGATTGACACTTTTAAAATCCATGACATCGTACCCGTGGAAAGACGGGGATTTGAATATGGGCATGAGCCATAGTAGATTCACACCCAGTGAGAGAAAGTAAGAGATAGATTCTTCGATTCCCCGGATATCCCCGATACCGTCTTCGTTGGTATCCCTATAAGATCTCACGAATATTTCATAACCCACCATAGCCTGTATTCTCCTCCAATCTGCGGGGCTTTACAACCAATGTTTTATGGTTCCTGTAAACGACCAATCCTGGTTTTGCACCCTTCGGTTTTGAAACGTATTTTATCTTAGTATAATCTACAGGAACGTTTCCTGAAAGTTTTCCCCTTGAATATCCTGCAGCAAGAGCCGCTGCATATTCTATAACCTCTTTATCGGGAGTTTTTCCTTCCACTTTCAACACAACATGAGCACCTGGCATTTCACGAGCATGAAACCATAAGTCATCATCTGACGCGTTTCTTACGAGGGAATCGTTTTGCCTGTTGTTTTTTCCTATAAGTATTTTGAAACCTTTAAAAACGGTTTCCCTGGGTTTATACCCGATTGTCCCCTTCCTTTTTCTTTTCACTTTTATAATGCCTTCAGAAATCATCTCATCTTCTATCTCTCTTAATGTCTCTTCATCTTCCGAGTCTACGATGGTCTGCCATAACTGGTACAGATACTCCAATTCCCTTTCAATTTCAGGTACTCTACTTTTCAACCTTTCATATTTTCTCTTAAGTTTCTTATATCTTTCAAAGTAATCCTGAGCCTTCTTTGAGGGGTCCTTATCAAGAACCACACGAATTTTTTCACCAGTTTCCCAGTCAACTAGCACCGCCTCACCCTTCTTATCCTTTATTTCATGTAAGCTGTAAATCATAAGATCTCCCATCTTCTTGTATTTTTCAAAATCTTCTGATTCTTTCAGCTCTTTTAACAGCTTCCCCTTAAGATTTTCAAATTCCTCGATTCTGGTGACAACGATCTTTTCCAACTCTTTTTTCTTCTGTTCGAAAGCGGATTTCCCTTCCTTCCATTTGTAAAAAAGATTGATGGCTTCTGACGGGGAGGAAAAATGCTTCTCCGCTAAATGAGAAAGAATCAAAGAAGGGAAAGGGGTAATTTCACACGGATGCTCGTTTCGAAAGTAAACGAAAGCACCCACCATGAAATAGTCTTTTTTCAAACTTTCCACAGCTTTCTTGATTTTTTCAAATCTGGGTTGTGTCATGTTGGAAGCGGAGAATGTAAAATCCACTCCTGCCCTCGCAAGTAACTCCGATATCGAAAAATTTGAGAAACCTTCCAGTTTCTTCAACAGAAATTTATCGATGGGTATGTCTTCGAGTTCTTTTAGGATCGTCTCGATATCCTCTTCCAGAATGTTTATTTTTCCAGATGGATATGGAACGTACTCTCTTCCTGGAAGTAGTTCCCTTTTTCGTGTCGATATCCTTCTGTGAACATCGAGGATTTTCCCATTTTCTACCAACAGCATGTTTGAGAACTTTCCCATTATCTCCACTATCAATTCGTAATCGTGCTCTTTTCCTATTTCATCCATTTTATGAAATCGAAATATCGCAACTCTATCCAGTCCTCTTTGCTCAACCTCCTCGAGTCTTGCCCCTTTCAGCTTTTTTCTCAGAAACATTGTAAAAGAGGAAGGCATTTTGGATCCGAATTTCTCCTTCTCAACAATGGATAAGTGTGACATGGAGGGATTGAGTGAAATCCTAAGTGTATGGTTTTGAAAGAGAAAGAAGTAATCTACGGAGGTTGGCTGGTATATCTGCTTCAGGAACTGTCCAACAACCTTTTTCATCTCATCTGTTACCTTCTTCATCATCAATCCATCGAAGGGCATTTTCATCCCTCGATCCCGTATTTTTTGAGGATTTCAAAGACTGTCTTTATATCCTCAGCATGCTCTTTGTTTCCCCCAGGGGTTTCCAGTATCCAAGGGACTCTCCTTACATTTTCGAAGGAAAAGAACACACTGAACCCCTTCTCACCGATGTACCCTTTTCCTATACTCTCGTGTCTGTCTTTTGCTTCCCCTAAAGGATACTTGGAATCGTTAAGATGTATCATCTTCAATCTTGAAAGTCCTACATTCTTCTCGATCTCTTCGAGTAACCTGGAAACACCCTCCTTTGTTGTTATATCGTATCCAGCATCGAAACCATGGCATGTATCGTAAGTGATTCCTAAACGACTTGGATAGCTGGAAAGCTCAATTATTCCTCTAAGGTGATCTATTT
This sequence comes from Thermotoga sp., assembly GCA_003641585.1. Taxonomy (GTDB): domain Bacteria; phylum Thermotogota; class Thermotogae; order Thermotogales; family Thermotogaceae; genus 4484-232. The sequence goes on from QNAV01000035.1 coordinate 3,526, forward strand.
TGTAACCTATGTTACCTCCTTTAGGTGAGACATTCTCGAGAAGTACCATGACAGGCTTTTTTTCGGTTCTTTTGAATACCTCATCCAAACCCTTTGCTATTCTATCTATTCCCTTATCTTCACCACTTCCAAGATGACTCCCCGGGTGAATATTCAAAAACTTTATTCCTAAAGCCCAGCATATCTCGATCTCCTTTATCAAAAGCTCTATGGATTTACTCCAAGTCTCATCGTTGGGACTCGCAAGGTTCGGCAGGTATCCACTGTGGCAGAAGGCATTCTCATAATCTATAGAATACTTTTTCATACTCCTTTTGAAAGCGTTGACTTTGGTCCTATCGGGAAGAGTTGCCTTCCATGATCTAGCGTTGTGAGGAAATATCTGAAAGGAGTTCCCACCTATCTCCACCGTCTCTTTCGGTACCTTATCGAATCCTTTCGATATCGGCATGTGCGCTCCTATCTTTATCATCATTCCTCACCTCGTGTATCATTCCGTATATTTCGAAAGAGCATCCAGGGTGGCATGACATACAGCCTTGAAGAAATCGTTTTTCAAAGGAGCAGCTCCCAGGATTCTAGTTTCATTCGAACCATCTGAAAAGGTTAAATGGCATATCACGAATTCTTCTCCCGCCATGACCATTTTTTGAACGTCGTCAACAGAGATAGCGGAATTCGGTTTCAAAGAGTTCACAACGGCCATCCCCACAATTTTCGGCAGATTCACACTTGTGTTGGGACCTTCGTACTCACCTACTCTCTCCTCGCCATTTAAAGAGAGAATTCTCACAACCGCTTTAACCGCACTTCCGTATTCCTCCAGAGTTACATCCGATACATCGTATTTTCTTTTGGGAAGCGAATGCTGAGAATCCATCTGAGCCACACTTATGATCTTCCTATCCAGTTTAAATCCTATCGATGCTAGGACCATAGTTTCTATATCACGAACAACCTGCTTTGGGTTTTTATCCGAACTGGCTATCACATGGATTTCACGGGGTTCGCCATTTTCCTCCACCACTTTCACTGAGATGACACCGGAGACCTTGGATATAACATCCTCAAGGGTTCTGGCATCGATCATGATATACGCCCCCTTCACCTCAAAAGATTATTTTAACAGATATTAGGAGTGAAAAGGGTAGATCTAGAAGAATTATCTTGGGAGTGGTGAAATAGTGAGGAAATTGATGAATATCCTGAAAATATTATTCGTTCTGGTATTGCTACTCTCCGTTCTCCTCATGTATGGCTATTTGAAATTCGAACTCGAAAAAGTGTATGGGGAGGATTTTAGGTTATTCCAGGATTGGCGGAGCTTTGTTGCTTTCTTACTGTCGAAAATACCTTTTCTCGGTGAAAGAATTGAATATAAACCTATGAAGGTGATGTCTCCTAAAGAGTATTACTCGAGTGTTTTGAGGGATTATGTGAAAACTTATGATGAAAAGCTATCCGAAGTTCTGAAGAGAGAGGAGGAGGTTGAAAAGAAAGAGAAGGTGCTGAAGATGGAAGAAAGTGTGCTAGCGAATTTGAAAGAAGAATGGCAGAAAAAGAGGGAAGAATTAGCGGTCAAGGAAAAGAATTTGGAGGAGTATGAGAAGAAGATTGAGGATATCACGAAGATCCTTCTCGAAGCTGATCCAGAAGAATTATCTACCATGATGAACAGCGAGAAACTTTCCCCGGTAACCCTGGCCGTTATCTTAAAAAAGGTTCCACCCGACGTTTCGGCTGAATTCTTGCAGGCCCTTACAAAGATCAATCCTGAGAAAGCGGCGAGCGTGGTTAAAGAGATGGTCAGTGTGGAGAAGATAGAGGAGAATTTGAAGAATTTATTGGAAGAGACGAAAAGAAATTTGGAAGATCTGATAAGAAAGGAAGGAGAATTGTTTGATAAGAAAAAGTATTTGGAAGTGGTGGCTGGTGTTTTGAAGGATATGGAAGATACCCTGATAGTCGATTTTTTGAAAGTGTTGAAGATAGACGCCGAGACTTTCAGACTGTTGCTCACGAAACTACCCCAGGATAGAGCAGAAGAGATCTTGAAGATAGTCTACAGAGATTACCCTGAACTTTTGGGAGGAGCGAAACCTTGAAGAGTTTGATGGAACTCTTGAACATGGTCAAAAATATGGAAATCATCCAAAAAGGTAAAGCGAAAACCATCAAACATGCTCCCTTTAAGGGGAACAATAAAAAATTTGCGGATCTTTTGGAAAGTGTGAAAAGAGATTTCAATGTAGGAAAGAAGAACAATATACTGAGAGATTCAAAATTGCAGAAGGTGGAAATTCCAAAAGAAATGATCGTGGATCTTTTCGATAAAGTAACCAGTGAAGAAGGAAAGGCAGAGGGTATCGATGCTTTCAAAAAGGATGAGAACCATCGATCTGAAGAGAGGAAAACTGATGAGAAGTCACAGAAAACAGTTGACAAGAGATCCGAATCGGTATCGAAAGGGCCTTCTAAAGGACCTTCTGTTGGAAAAACAAAAAAGGGTGAGAACGTCTCATTACATAACAGGCAGAATGATGCTGAAAAAGGCACGTTAAATCTAGCAAAGAGTGAAAATAAAAGAGATAATGAACATTCGGTAGAAACCAGAAAATATGGGAAGATTCAACCGAATGAATGTCAAAAGATTCCACACGTCTTGAAAACGCATAAGAGCAAAAATGAGGTAAAGGAAAAAGAAACCGTGCCAAAGAAAGTGGTCGATGCATCATCAGAGCGGAAGCACGAAACCGAAACGGATCCAGGGATCAAGGAGAAAGCGTCCTGTGATGTTTTAGGAATAAACCAGGACAAAGGGGTGAAAGATCGAGAAAAAGAAAATCAGGAGAAAGGGCAGCAGAAAATAAGGAACAAGGTCATGGAACCGGGAATAGAAAAATATCTCGTAACAAAACAGGAGAAACCTCATCGGAAAAATGTGAGTTCAGAATTGAGGATGAAATTGCCAGAATACAGAGAAAATCAGGATTCTAGAAATCAAAAAATCACGATCGTGGGATCTAAAAATGAAAAGGAGATTGGGGAAATTCAAAAACTAAGTATCAATGAACATGGAAAAGTACCTTTGAAGGATCCGTCTGAAATAAAAGAGTTCAGAAGCGTTACTCATCAAAAGACGATAAATGCTGATAAATCAACCATTAAAAGGCATTTCGGAAAATCTTCTGAAAAGTTGAAAAAAGCAGAGATCACCGATCGCAAGGAAAAGTCGCTGGAGTCATCCCATGATGAGCCAATGGTATTCAAGGGAAAGAGCGTCAACGAAAGGAAAGACAATGCCCATGTAAAGAAAATCAAAGATGATGCAAGGAAAACGAGCATCATTGAAGGTAAAAAAAGGCCTGTGAACGAACTCAAGGATGTGGAAATTGGAAATCATGAATCACTGAACGCTGGGACTGGTGGTAAACCCGTTGAGAATGTCCCGGTTTCTGAGAAGCTTGTGAAGAGATCGCGAAAAATCGTCTCTCATAATGAAGAAGTGGTGGAGAAGGTGATAGAAGTTGTGAAAGAAGATGGCACAGGATACGTCAAAGAAGTGGTGATTGAAAAATCTGTAATGAATAAAGAACCACACTATAAAATCGAAGAAACCATCCAAAATCGGAGAAATCAAGCACATCATGAAGAGCAGCCGTATAACATAAAAAAAGCCACAACGAAGGTATCGTTAAAGAATGAAAGTTTTTTCAAAAGATTGAATGTGGAAGCGATAAAGATGGAAACCTCAAGTTCAAAAGGTCATCACGTAGAAATTGAAAGAAACATTTCCCTGAAGCAGAGCTCGGAAAGAATTGAGGGAGATAAGGAAATAGAAAGGGCAAAGGATATCATCATCAAGCGCACCGCTCAGAAGAAATACACAAATGGAAGAGAAGTATCTGCTGTTGACTTGAAGACTCAAAACCTTTCAAAAACCAGGAATATCTCCGGGATCAAAATGGACATTGGCGAGGATAGGAAAATCACCCTGGAGAGTGTGATCGAGAAGGTTAAAGAAATGGCTCAAAAGAGAATAGAGAAAGCTTTCGTTCAATTGGAACCACCAAAACTTGGAAGGATGGAGATAGAAATATTAAAAGACGGAGACGGTTTGAGAATCACCCTGAAAGTCTCCACAAATGAAGCAAAAGAAATCTTGGAGAAAGGCAGCAAGTATCTGGTCACCAGACTGGAAAACCTGGGTTTCAGGATAGAGGATATCCAAATAAAGGAAAATTCGGAAGAATCCCATGATGAGGAAGGAGAACGTCAAAATGGAGAAGATGATTACAGAGAAAACAGGGAAGGCGAAAATAAGAGAAGGAAATTCAGGGAGATCTTCAAAAGGAAGGTGAATGAAGAATGATCTTTGATGTTGGACTTGGAGGAATATATCAGAGTACTTTGGAAGGTTTGAGAAGTCAAGGTATCAGGAAGGAACTGGACAAAAATGCCTTCCTTCTTTTGATGCTCACAGAGCTCCAGCATCAGGATCCGTTAGAGCCACTCAAAAACAAAGATCTCATAGCTCAGTTGTCGCAGTTAACGGCGCTCGAACAGATCATGAACATGTCGAAAGCTGTTCAGGAATTCGTTGAAGCTCAGCAAATGGTGAATCCCGCTCAACTTGCAAGTCTAATAGGAAAATACGTTGTTATGAGATCGAATGAAATATCCGTTCAAAATGGAGAAGCTGAAAGCATCGTCTTCAATCTGGATGAACCGGCACATGTCGTTATAAGGATATACGATGAGAACGACAACCTTATACGTGAAGAAGATTTGGGAATAGTGGAAGAAGGTATGCATGCCTGGGCATGGGATGCTCGAAACGATGATGGCATCCCTGTTCCAGATGGGATATACAAATACGAAGTTGTGAGAGTGGATGGAACGAATGAAGAAGAAATAGGAGGGCTTGAAGGTGGAGTAGTGGAAGCCGTTCAGATAAAAGATGGAAAGGCTTACGTTCTTGTCAATGGAAATCTCTATCCCATAGATTCGATCATTGAGATTTCAGAACCCAGGGAGGAG
>QNAV01000036.1:0-8513 GCA_003641585.1 Thermotoga sp.
CTTTCCCAAGAGAACCTTCACTCCCCGAATACCTTTTGGCAGATTTTTGATGTGCGAAACTAAATCTACAGGTACCAGAATGTCTTTTATCATGTAACTTCCTATTACCTCAAATCTTGTAAAAAGCTTTTTCCCAAAGGGAAACGACTCCAATGTTCCAAATATTTTATCGGGAATGGGAGTTTCCCGATACAAACCGATTAAAATCGTACCAGGTTCTTTGAGTCTTTCTCGCCAAGTTTTTTCTTTCTCAGCCGGTATTATGGAATCTCTCAGGAAGTTATCATCCACGAAGGCAACGATCCTCTTTTTACCTTTCCACACGAATTGAGTTACCTCAACCCTAGAAACCTTCTTTAATCCTTTTGCAACTGGTAGATCCCTTGTATCCAGCAACTTCAACGGGTTTTTAAAAACCATGAAATCGTAACCGAATAGTCCTTCTTTCAGTCGATCATCCACAAAATTCGTTATATTGTATGGTATGGTGTACAAAAGAGTCATCAAGAGAATTATGATACCGAAGATGAACCCCATCATATACGATTTCTTCGGGAATCGCTCCACATACGAAAGTCCAACAAGGGTTGTTACAGAAGAACGTTTCTTTGAGAGATTTCTAAATATGGGAATGAGCCCTGTAGCGAGTAAAAAGGAAGCTATGAAGAAGGAAGCTCCTTTTGAAAGTAGATCGTAAACTCCGCTTGTGTTCGTATAAATTGAGAAAAATATCAGAAAGAGTGCCAGGGGTAAGGATAGAAGCTTGAAGATGGAGGCTAATCCCAGAGAGATCAAAGAGATTCCAAGTAACACCAAGTAATCTTTTTTCAGAAAAAGAAGGAAGACACCGGTGATTATCAAAATAATGTTCACAGATCCCTTCCTCTTAGCGTTCTCTGTTCCCGTGAACATCTCTCTCAAAAAGTTAACAGCAGGTTTTTTCGCAAGTTTTGAGGAAAAGAAAAGCAATATCAAGAAGGGCAGGAACACTCCCACGAAAAATCCTGTGACGAAGGTCCTGAAGGATATCGCATACGGTATATCATCCACATATATCATAGTACCCTCCAAGAATGAACTTATCGATTTTTTAATCATAATAAGTAATTCTTTCCCAATGACGATACCCAAGATCGATCCTAGCACCGACGAAACAATGAGATAAAGGAGCCCTTCCAGAAGGAGTACGCTCGTTAGACCTTTTCTGGTGAAACCTAAAACCTTTAAGGTAGCCAATGTTCTCATTCTCTCGTATGAAAGACTGGAATAGAATATGTAGACTATCAACACAGAGGACATTATGGAAAAGGAACTGAAAGCCAAAAGAACGTAGCCTAGAACCTGGTTTCCTGGGGAGTTCAGTAATTCATATTTCATGTTCATCACTTTGAGATCGTAACTTTCCAATTCCTTTGAGACAGTTGGATGTCTATCTAACTCAACGTTGTATGAAACGTAGAGAACGTTAGGGCCCATCATCTTCAAAAGATCCTCATCTAAAAAAATAGAGCCCGATGTTTCACCACCAAAACCTCTATAGTTGAGGAATCCTTTTTCTCCAATCATACCAACGACTAAACTCAAACTGCCGAAAGGAAAGTGTATTTTGAACACATCCCCCACATGTAGATTCATTCTTTCACTCAGAGATTTCGAAACAATCGCTTCTTTCTTATCCAAGGTAATTTTCCTTCCAAGAAAATTGGATAGCTTTTCAGAAGACACACCTAGAACCAGACAATCCATGAACATACCACTTTTCTCAACTCTTCCCAAGGTTTCCTTAGCTGGCAAGATTTTACTGATAAAACCCTTTTTCATAACACTGGATATCACATACTCTGGTATCGGAAGTTGTTGAAATGGTAAGACTCCCCGCCGTACGATCCTTGCATCAGCCACTCCAAAGTTTTCCGTTATCTTTCTCTCATTCCACATCTTTATAGAATCATTGACAGACAACGCACCGACTATCAAAGCAGAGGATATCATCGTGCCTATGATGAGAAATATCGAAAGTTTTAGATTCTTCAGGAAATTTCTGAAAGAGAGTTTCAGTATCATGCAACTTCCTCCTGGATCATAAGCCTTTTACATTCAATTCTCTTTCTCTTATAAAATTCCTGAGTTCCTCTATCGATGGTGATGAGGTGGAGGCTCCTTTTTTGGTTACTGATATGGCAGCACACACGTTTCCAAGGCCTACACTTTCCTCATCTGATAGTCCCTTTATTTTCCCCAATATGAAACCAGCATCAAACGCATCACCTGCTCCCGTTGTATCCACAGCCTCAACATCTAGTGCTTTTATATGCTTAGAATCTTTTTCATCAACGATCAAAGCTCCCTCTTTTCCCATTTTAACGATGACGGTTTCAACACCTTTGTTTATCAACTTCCTTGCGCCTTTCAAGGGATCGTTTAATCCCGTTATTCCAGCAAGCTCTCTGAGATTGGGAGATATGTAATCCATGTAGCTGTACGCTTCCTCGGGTATCTCAGATGGATAGGAAGTATCGACAAAAACAGTCATGCCACTTCTTTTAGCCATGGAAACTATCTCCAGAAAAGTACCAGGAGGGACACCGGCCTGTGCAACCAGGATATCGTATTCGTCTATGAAGGTCCAATCTATGTGTTCTGGAGAGAAATGAGCGTTGGCCCCAAGGGAATTGAACATCGTGTTTTCTCCTTTTGAATCCACAACAACAGTTGTAAATCCCGTTTTTCCCTTTACCCTTATAACTCTCGAAATGTCCACACCGTATTTTTCTAACTCTTTCAAGGCCGTTTCTCCGAATATATCTTCACCAACAGCCCCTATGATACCAACAGGAACTCCCAGTTTTGCGAGTGCTATGGATATATTTGCTCCCTTTCCTCCAAGTGCGAGAAGGGTATTTTGGGTAACATGGTTTCCCCCCACTTTCACATCATCAACGTAATAGAACACATCGATGTTTATTTTCCCCAAAACGATTACTTTTTTCAATCTCATCACCCCTTGCCAATCTCCTTTAATATCTTGATAGCTATCGGAACAAGATTTGGATCCCATTGTAGATCCTCGTTCTCTTCAATTATCCTGAGAGCTTCTTCCTTAGAGAGGGCTTTTCTATATGGTCTGTCGCTGGTCATGGCATCGTAAGCATCTGTTATGGCTATTATCCTGGATTCCAATGGTATCTCTTCACCTTTTAAGCCGTCAGGATAACCTCCTCCACCGTACCTTTCATGATGATGTCTTATTATCTTTGCAACACGTCGCAACCTTTCAACTTTACTTACCAATTGTTCACCAAGTACAGGATGTTTTTTAACCTCTTCAAACTCTTTGGCACTTAGTTTTGTCGGTTTATTCAAAATTGCCCCTTTTACACCTATTTTTCCTATATCATGTAGAAGAGCAGCAAGTTCAAGGTCTTCCAGTTCTTTTTTAGAAAACCCTAACTCCTCTCCTATTCTTATGGAGTAATCCGCTACTCTTCTGCTATGACCTCGAGTGTAGGGATCCTTCAGTTCAACAGCGTACACCAATGCTTCAACTGTTTGGAAGTAGGTTCTCTTCAATTCTAGGTAAAGATCCGTTTTCATGATACTCAACGCCACCAATTTTGAGAATATCCTCAAAAAATCTAAGTCACTCTCTTTAAAAGCATTCCTTGTCATCCTCTCGATAGATATCGCCATTTTTTTACCTTCTAGAACTACTGGTATGGAAACAGCAGATCTTGTTACACCAGTAACATCATAGAATATCTCATCTTTTTCTACATCGTTGGCGAGATATTCTTTTTCCGCTTTCAATGAGAACTTGATTATACCCTCATCAAGGACCGTTTCATGAAGTTTCATGGAATCGTCCATATACCATATTCTGGCAGATTCGTCTTCCATTATCGCAAGAGCCGTGAGACAGGTATCATCGAATATAGCGAAGAGATTCTTGAGTGTCAGAGAAACAAGATTTTCCAGCTTCGTCTCTTTCAGAACGTTGTTCAACACCTCCATCATCCTTCTGGAAGCTTCCATAGACTGCTTGAGTTCAAGGTAATAATCCCTGGATTTTAGCAGGAATGAGACGAAGTTTATCATGGATGTCAAAAAACGTCTCTCGTTATCATCCAACTTAAAGGGTCTATTGGCACCAAAGATCAGTTTTCTACCTTTTCCCATATCTTGATCGTACATTATCTTCGGGTTCCTTTCACCAAATTGAATTATTTCTTCATCTCCTTCAAGAATCTTAAAACTTTCAATCTTACCCTCCATAGCATTCATGGTCTCTTCAAATATCTCTCTGATAACCGGTCGAGGATCTTTAGATATATCCACTTTGTTTAATATCTCTAAAATTCTTTCAATGCGTTCATTGAGTGAAAGGATGGTTTCATAAGATGCCTCCAATTCTTCGTTCGTTGCTATGAGTTCCTGGTTCATAGAGGATAATTCTTCATTAGCGGACATCAACTCTTTAGTTCTTTCATCCACGACTCTTTCCAGAAAAGCTATCCATCTCCTGTTCAGCAGGGAGAAAACACCGAGAGCTCCTAAAAGTACAAGTACGTTGACAGCCCAGGTCCCCACGTTTCCAAGTACGATTGGAAGTGTACTTGGGGACTCATAGAGTATTAAAACAGTTAATCTTCCTAATATTCCGAAATTCAGTACTTCACTCAGAATGTAGTATTTCTTTCCCAGAAACGATACCGTCTCTTCCAAGGGTTTCTCGAAAATTCTGGATAGATCCATCCCAAGAAAGGCTTCGGAATTGGTCAACATGACTTTTCCATCTTTCAGAACGAAAACATAATCCACAGGATATTCAAGAATGGGATTTACCATCTGTATTTTCCATTTATCACTTCCATACTTTGTTTTCACAAAAAGCGCCACTTCTCCTTCTGGACTTATTCCAATCCATGTGTTGCCCTTCTCCAGTATGATCCTTTGTTCCTCCCCCTCTATCCATCCCTGATCATCGACTATGAGCGATCTGAACATTCCTTCCTTCAAGGCCTTTTCCAAATTGGAAAGACTACTTACAACGCTCTGGGAAACCCTCTCAAGATACATTCTATACTGCTCCTGTAACTTGTAAATTTCGTATTTAGCTATCAAAAAACTGGTGATGGTCACTGATATAACGCCAATGAGAACGTAAAATTGAATCATGACCATTTCCAGTCTATATTTTGCCTCCTGTGGAATGAGCATTTCGTACTCCGATTTTTCTTTCTCCAGTTCTCCTCCCACTTCTTTTGAGGTTAGGAGTATATCGTAAAGTAAGACAACTGAAAGTATCAACATGGAAATCGATATCGATTTCCAATAAAGGGGAATCAAAGGTATTAAGTATGCTAGAGTTCTAAGTTTGTGATTTGTTCTTAGCGATAAAGAAAGGAAAGGTATAGAGAATAGTGTGAATGCTATCGGTAGAGAATCCAAACTCCTCAGGAGAAAGTAAGAAGAGATAGCTAAAAAGACTGGAAAAATGAGGCTTCTCAGGAACCCCCTGAGTTGTAGCTCCTTTACAAGAAAATTCAAAGGTATGATGGATGTAGCAAGAAATATGGCCTCAGCTGCCAAGACAAAAAGCCAACTTTGTGTTATATTCGCGAGTAGCAGGAACACCAGCGTTGCTGATAATAGACCGACGAGAACACTGTGAAATCTCTTGCTAAAACTTAAAATCTCTAGGTACGATCTAAGGTTGAAAAACCACAATAGAAACGTCAGGTAGGGTGTGATGTTGATCAGAGCCGTTATAAAATTCATTCATGAAGAACCTCCAAACCTATTATATTCAGATAGTCTCTAAAACCATCTTCTCTGAAAGTTATTCTTCCTGTTTTTCCTGAGAATTCATGATTTATTATATATTCTCTGATCCTCTTTGGATCATCATCATGAACTTTCTTCAAAGCTTCATCTAAAACTTTTATAGAATCGTACGCATATAGATAAATTATGTACCCCACGTCCTCAACCGTTTCGTAATTCTTTGGTTTGTAACTTGTCACCACCAGCCCATCAATAACTCTCTTTCCGAATTTGTACAGATCCTCTGATAGACAATAGCTGGAGCTGTAGTACTTCAAACGAGCCTTTTTCGTCTTCAGATAATTCATGGCTATGGCAACTTCTCTGCCACTACATACGAAAAGAACACCGCTTTTCTCATCTTTGAATTTTTCCAGGAATGGACTCAACTTTTCCGTGATACTCTCAACCTTTTCACCCGAGCGTATTTGGATTGAGGAGATTTTTATATTTCCTCCACTGAGTTCTTTAAAGACACCTTTCTCATAAGCTTGTACGAAGGAAGGATTTGTTGAATCTTCAACTATCAGCAATTCTCTGATGCCATCTTTTAGAATCTTTCTCCCCATGATTCTCGCAAGAGCTGAGACTGAAGGAGCCAAGGTCACTATCTCATTCGAAAACGCCTTTAGTTCATCTGATACGGCGATTGCGGCTACGATCAGAATGTCATCGAAATTTTTGGCCACATCGTACACCATTTCACTTGTCCATTCTGGTGCCAGGATTATTCTGTACCCTTCTTCTATGGCTTTCCTGACGTTCTTCACGGCGGATTCGGAGGATTGCTCAACAGGAAATATCTCATATTTGAAGGAAGGCTCTGCATCCTTCAAAGCTTTCATCCCCGCGCTGAAAACCGAGGAACCAAGTGTTACTGGCATAAAAGCAACCTTTGGTTTTATCGAAAACCTGATGTATATTATTGAGAGGATCACAAGAAGAGTAAATAAAACCGTTACGATGTTCTTTTTCAAAGTATCGCTCCTTCTCCTGAAATTATCTCAAAAGATATTTTACCATTTGTCTTGTGAGGTGGTTGGTTTGATCCGTATAAACGGGGAAAATTTGAAGCTCAATGATGTTGTGAAAGTTGCTAGATACAAGGAAAAGGTGGCTCTAGATGATGATGCTAGAATAAGAGTTAAAAAATCTCGAGAAACGATTGAAAAATTGCTAAGGAGAGGGAAAACAATATACGGTATAAACACGGGTTTTGGGGCTTTGGTTGACAAAAGAATCAGTAAAGAAGATTTATTGGCTCTACAGAGAAACATCGTTTTATCTCACTCTGCAGGGGTTGGGAAAGCTCTGGAAGAAGAGATCGTGAGGGCTATCATGCTCCTCAGGGCGAACTCTCTCGCCAAAGGTTACTCAGGTGTCAGAGTTGAGGTGATAGAAAAAATTTTGGAGTTTCTGAACGAAGATATAACGCCTTACGTTCCAGAAATGGGATCCGTTGGTGCAAGTGGTGATCTGGCTCCCCTGTCTCACATAGCTCTGAGTCTGATAGGAGAGGGGTACGTGCTTTGCAAAGATGGAAGAATTCAAACGAAAGAAGTCTTAAAACATAGAGGGATCAAACCGATTGTTTTAGAAGAAAAGGAAGGATTGAGTTTAGTTAACGGAACACAGGCTATGACGGCAATATTGGCTCTTGTTGTCCACGATGCGAAGAATTTGATGAAAGTGGCAACTCTGATCTCCGCTATCTCCATAGATGCTCTCCTTGGAAGTTCTCAACCGTTCGACCCAAGAATCCATATGGTGAGGCCTTATAACGGGCAAAAGAAGATAGCGGAGTTTCTTTTCAACTGTCTCGAAAAAAGCGAAATCAGAAATTCCCATAGAGATTGTAGTAAGGTCCAGGATGCTTATTCTCTGAGAACCATCCCCCAGGTTTATGGAGCGGTTCTCGATACCTTAGATTACGCTGAAAGGATTCTGGAGATCGAGATGAATTCCGCAACTGACAATCCTTTGGTGTTCGATGAGGACGTCATATCAGGTGGGAATTTCCATGGAGAACCGATTGCCCTCGTCTGTGATTACCTCGCCATAGCTTTGACCGATATGGGTAACATGATCGAGAGAAGAATAGATAGATTGGTTAATCCCCTTGTGAATGCGGATCTACCTCCTTTTCTGGCAGAGGGAAAGGAAGGTTTGAACTCGGGTTACATGCTCTGGCAGTATACAGCGGCTGCTATATGCAATGAGAACAAGGTACTCTCTCATCCTGCATCTTCGGATACCATACCAACCTCTGCCCTTCAAGAAGATCATGTGAGTATGGGGATGAACGCCGCCAGGAAGTTGAAAAAGATCTTCGAAAATCTGATAACTTTGGTTGCGATTGAAGCCATGCTTGCGAGTGTTGCTATAAGAAAAAGAAGACCTCTCAAGTCCTGCGATGAAGTTGAAATAATGGTTGATAAAATAAACAACGTCCTTGGAAAAGGATCGGATAGATTCGTTCTAGAAGAATTTGAAAGGGTTAGGGATATCATCATTTCCGAGATAAAGAGGATTTGATATCTGAGAACTTCTCAAGGCCTCGGACCAGTATCCTTACAGCGTCCTTCAATTTGCTTTCTTCCAGGACGAACGCTATTCTTATTTCGGAATTTCCCGCGTTAGGTGTTGCGTAGAAGCCTTTCAAAGGTGCAACCATCGTGGTTTTCCCATCC
>QNAV01000037.1:0-8378 GCA_003641585.1 Thermotoga sp.
ACCTCTCTCAAAACTTCCTTCTACCTCTTCCCCAACCTCTTCTGAACCTGCCACGACCTCTTAGCAAGGGATTTTCGTAATTTGGTCTGATGGCATTTTTAGGACATTTCTCCATACACAAACCGCATCTTGGACATACATCGTTGTCTATCTCAGGATAGCCCTCCCGATCTATTTTTATGGCGCCTTCCACAGGACATACGTTCACACATATCTTGCATTTAATACAATCTTCTTTCTTAACCCATGGCATCGTCTCACCCCGCTATATATGAACACGCTCTTTTAGATTATGCCAGGAGCATATTAAGGATCTGTTATGAAGGTGCTTTTTATTTCAGGAAAGTCCTTCTAAGTCTACCGGTAAACTATCAACAAAGGATTCAATGATACTTTCCACTTCTCCCTTTCTCTCGATTCTGCCTATCCAATCTCTTGGAATAGCTTCCAGACCATAGTAGGTTCCCGCCAATCCTCCCGTTACGGCTCCCGTCGTATCAGCATCTCCTCCTAAAGACACCACTTCTTTCACTGCTTCTTCGAAACCGCTGGTTCTAAGGAAAGCCCAAAGAGCAGCTTCTAAGGTGTGAACAACGTAGCCACTTCCCTTTATATCATCTATACCGAATTCATGTATGTTCCCACTCAGAATTCTTTCATAGTGCTTCCACTCGTTGAGGTAATATTCTCCTGAGTAGATTTCCTTACTCTCCTCGATCGATTTGTAATAAGACTTCATCTTATCCACTCCATCGAGAATATTCCAAATCATCAAGGAGTATATACCACAGCCCATTAGTGTCCTTGGGTGAGCATGTGTTATTTTTGAAACTTCATGTATTACTCTCAGTCTTTCATGTTTGTTGTTGATATTGAAGTAGGTGTAAAAAACGACCGGTAGTATCCTCATGAGGGATCCGTTACCGTTATCCCATTCCTCATCTCCTCCTGCCTCTAAGGGTGGAATACCCCTTGCAATACGTCTTATCGCTTTTTTAGTGGTTCTACCATGATCAAACGAGAATCCCCTTGGGGTGAATTCTCCATCATAAAACCATTGGACGAAATTCTTTGCTATTTTCGAAACATCGTATCCTTCTATCAGGGCATCCGCAGTCGCCAAGGTGAGAGATGAATCATCACTCCACAAACCGTAGGGTGTATGAATTTCCCCTACCTCTTTAAAATCTCGATCCAAACACCTGCTCATCATCTGATAGGTAAAGCCGAAGGAATCACCAACTATTACTCCCCAGAGCCCACCTTTAAGTTTTGAACAAATGGACATATTCACTCCCCCCTCTCTCAGATATCAAGATATTTTAACATCCAACCACTCGATGAATCTTGGATTTTTTGAACGAAGTTGGTAAAGATCACAGCTTAGGAATGTACAATTTGAAGGAAGAATTCGACAAGGAGGTGCTCACATCTTGTTCGATGAGGTGGTGGAGAGAAGAGGGACGAATTCTTACAAATGGGATTTCAAACCCGAGGTGGAAGGTAACGTACCGGAGGATCTGATACCTATGTGGGTTGCAGACATGGATTTCAAAGCACCATCTGAGGTTTTGAAGGCACTTGAAAAACGGGTAAAGCATGGGATATTTGGTTATACTTTCAGGCCGGAAGAGTATTACGAGGCCATAACGAATTGGTACGCGAGGAGGCATGGTATAAATGTGCCCAGAAGCTGGATAGTTTACATCCCAGGGGTTGTACCGGGAATAGCACTACTGCTCAGACTGTTCACGTCCAAAAGTGATGGTATCATAATCCAACCACCAGTTTACTGGCCATTTTTTGATGTCATAGAAAGTAATTCCAGGATGATTGTAGAAAACACTCTTTTGCTGCAGGATGATAGATACATCATGAATTTGGAGGATTTGAAGGAAAAAGCGAAAGGCGCAAAAGCGATCATTTTATGTAATCCTCACAATCCCGTTGGTAGGGTTTGGACCAAAGACGAGCTTGAAGATGTTGCAAAAATAGCTGAAGAGAACGATCTATTGGTGATATCAGATGAAATCCACATGGATATAATATACAAACCTAACGACTTCGTATCCATGGTGGAAATCGAAAGAATCCATGACAGACTCGTGGTTCTAAGCTCTCCGAATAAAACTTTCAATTTGGCTGGTATCCAATCAGCGTTTGCGATCGTTCCCAATCCACGCATCAGAAAGATTATAGAGAAAGAAGTGAATTCTCTCCACCTTCAATTATCGAATGTTTTCTCCATAATCGCGACGATGGAAGCGTACAAGAGTGGAGACGACTGGCTGAATGATCTGATCGAATACCTTGAAGGGAACATAAATTTCGTTCTTGAGAGACTTCAGAAAACTTGTGTGAAAGCCAAAAAACCTGAGGGTACGTACCTGATGTGGCTCGATTTCAGAATATGTGGTATACCATTTGAAGATCTTCCAAGGATTCTTGTAGAAAAAGGGGTGTGGCTCCAAGATGGTCGAAAATTCGGTGATACTGGTAAGGGTTTTATGAGAATGAACATCGCAACACCGAGATCTATCCTCAAAGAAGCTCTCTCTAGGATAATACGAGCTGTCAATGGATGAAGATATTCCAGAACTTGATATCCTGAATCTGTTCTGATAAGCTTTATATAGTAACCTTCATATCGAGGTGATGAGTCAATGAAAAAGTCATTTCTTATTCTTTCTTCGGTTTTATTGATAATACTTACTGGCTGTTTTAAGCCAGGTATATTCACCGGCGAGGAACCCGGTGAGTTGAGTAGGGTCGATTTTTACATAACAGACGGTGTAGTCCCGATTTCATCCGTCACCAGCCTCGAAGTTGAAATAAACAGGGTACTGTTGATGTCGGATGAAGGAAGCCTTGTCGTATCGGATAATCCCATATGCGTTGATTTTATGGATCTAATAGGTGATATGTACAAGATATCATCCATCGAAGCGAGTGGAACGTACACTCAACTCAGATTCGAGGTGGGAGATGCTACTGTGACATTCAATCTAGATGGTGAAAACCTTGTCCTTCCTGTTGCCATCGTTTCGGGTTCCATAAAGTATCCATTTAGAGAACCCTTAACCCTAGAAGAAGATACCGAAATTGTCCTCGATTTTGATCTCTCAAGATCCTTGAAGATAAACGGTAGATGGCCGGATGCTCTTGAAAGACCCAATCCTATGATAAGAATGACACCAGTTGTTCACGAAAGGCATGGCTTGTTGTACGATGTTCAAGGATTCGTCAGGGATGCCACTGGAAATGGTGTTCCCAAAGCTTTGTTGGTGATGAAAGATGATGAAACGATAACGACTTTTTCGCACGATGAACACGGAATATGGGAGAGGGGAGAATTCAGATTCCCCAAGGTTAAGGAAGGCCATTACGCGGTATACGTCTATAGAAAAGAAACGTATGAAAGTGTTATAGAAAACCTCCCTGAAGAATTTTTAAATGATCTCTTGGATGTTCTCTTAGAAACAGAACCTGACGGTAGTACAACGATAGATGTAACCGGCGATATAGATAATCTGGTTATAACAGTTAAGTAAATTGGAGGGATAATTTGCCAAGAGGTTACATGGGATTTGGTGGACCTGGATGGTGGATGGCAAGTTGCTTGCTCTTGCTCATAGCCGAAAAACCATCGTATGGATACGAGCTAGCCTCAAGGTTGAAAGAATTTGGGATAATTTTCCCGGGTATTGGTCATATGGGGAGCTTGTATCGAAGCCTTTCGTTCCTAGAAGCTTCAGGATTCATAACACCAGAATGGGATATTACCATGAGACCACCTAGAAAGGTTTACAAACTGACCCCACTGGGGAGAGAGTATTTGAGAGATACAGCTCGAATCATGAGAAATTTAAAGGTCAGTTTGGATAAGTTCTT
Organism: Thermotoga sp.; assembly: GCA_003641585.1. Classification (GTDB taxonomy): domain Bacteria; phylum Thermotogota; class Thermotogae; order Thermotogales; family Thermotogaceae; genus 4484-232. The sequence goes on from QNAV01000037.1 coordinate 3,892, forward strand.
AGAGATATACGATAATCTGGAAAAAAAGAAAAATTCAGATTGATAATATTTTATCCTTTATCTCTTCCACTTTTTTATAAACCTGTTCTTCTTCAACTTTAAGGAACTTCCCATCGTAATAGAGCCATTCACCGTTCACCATAGTTGCAAACACATCACCGGAGTTCCCAGCATGAACGAGGTTCGATATCAGATCGATCTCAGGGTAATAATGCGGTTTCTTGGTATCCACAACTACAATATCCGCATCAAAGCCTTCCACCACTTTTCCGGATTTTTCAAAACCCATAGCTACCGCCCCATTAAATGTGGCGATTTTAAAAACTGTTTTAGATGGAAGAAATTTTGGATTTCTCAATTTTTGAATGAGTGCAGCGAGCCTCATCTCATGCCAGATATCCAGAGAATTGTTGCTGGCAGAACCATCGGTTCCAAGAGAGACTATCAACTCATTTTTCATCATTTCATGAACCTTGGGTACACCGTTTCCAAGTTTCAAATTGCTCGAAGGATTATGGGATATGTAAAAAGAAAAGGCTTTTTTTGCCTCTTTCATCTCGCTTTCTTCCATGTAAACACAGTGAACCGCTATCATCTTCACTTTGCTCATACCTAACTTCAATAGATCTTCCAGTCTGTACATCCTTCTCTCTTTCTTCGTCTCAAGAATGTGCATTGTAACTATGGCATCGTTGAATGAAGCAACATCGAAGATCTTTTTCAAATATCCTGGAGTACAAAGGTAAGGCGAATGTGGTCCAAACCCTATTTTTATCCTCCCACCATGGCTTTCATGCCATTTCTCAAACAGCGCTAAGTTCTCTCTTAGCCTTCCTCCATCATCCCTCTCATCCCCAACCAATCCCCTTGTCAAAACAGCTTTCATACCAAAATCTGCCACTGCCTGAGCCACCCATTCCTCTTTGAAGTACATATCAACGAAAGCTACGATCCCTCTTCTCACCATCTCCATTTGAGCCAGTATTGTCCCCCAATATATCATCTCCTCCGTAAGCTTATTCTCTACTGGTAAAACCTTCTTGAAAAGCCATGTATCGAAAGGCTCATCATCGGAAATGCCTTTGAGAAGTGACATGGGGGCATGTGTATGAGTGTTGAAAAATCCAGGAATGATGAGCTTCCCTTCCAAGTCGATATCACAGACATCTGTTTTTCTCCCTATCTCTACGATTTTACCGTTTTCTATCCTCAAAAACCCTTCAAACGGCGTGGAGGACCAATCTTTCAAAATTCTTGCGTTACATATGACCATTTATCATCACCCTTTCATAACTATGTGGAGTAGGACAATGTATAAAGTTGAAATCGCGTTGCACAGTACCATGACAGGGAAACCTATTTTCAAGTATTCAATATAACCTATTTTCTTCTTTATATGTCCCTCTAGAAGCCCTATCCCAACTATGCTGGATGCTGTACCTGTCATGGTACCTATACCTCCGAAACTCGCACCAAGAGCCAGAGCGAACCATAAGGTTTCCGGGAATCCCTTGCTTACGAGATCTCTGACAACAGGGATCATGACAGAAACTGTTGGAACGGCCCCTATGAATGAAGATGTCAATCCTGAGATCCAAAGGAATATTATCTTCAGAAGAAGGGCATTTTTTGAGAACGCTAAGATCCCTCTTGAGATCAAAGAAACTATCCCTACTTCTTCCAGAGCGTAAGCTATCATGAAGAGTCCTGCGAAAAAGAATATGGTGTCCCATTCTATACTGGAAGATATACTCTCAAAACTTTCACCTGAAAGTATCATGACCAGGGTGGCGCCTGTAAGAGCGATCATCGCCATTTCGTAATCCAGGATCTCGTGGAGTGTGAAGAAGAATATTACACCCACGAAGACCCATATAACTCTTTTCAGCAGTTTTTTATCGGTTATCGCTTTTTCGGGCTCCATGAAAGAAACCCTTTCTAATTTTTCCTTGACATCTGTTATGACCAAAAACCTTTTTTTGAACAACCAAAGAGTTGCAAAGAAGGCTATTATGGAAGGAGGAGCCATGAAGAGCATGAATTTCAGAAAACCAATTCCACTCGCAGAACCAACGAGTATGTTCGGGGGATCTCCTATCATGGTGGCTGTTCCTCCAATGTTGGAAGATATGACTATCAAGAAAAGGAAAGGTGTGGGATCCACCTCCACGGTGTCAAGGAGAAGGAAAAGGATGGGGGAGAACAGCAGTATCGTTGTTACATTGTCAAGAAATGCCGAAAAAATAGCAACAAGCATCGATATGCGCACGGTCAATCTCCAAAAATCACTGCCTCCCGCTTTTATTACTTTAATAGCTGCGTACTGAAAGAAACCCGTTTTCTTGAGAACACCAACTATTATCATCATGCCAAGAAGAAGTCCTATAGTGTTCATATCGATGAACTCACCTATTCTGTGTATTTTCATTCCTTCAACAAATTTGGTGAGAGCAACTATAAGTCCCATGAGAAAAACGATTGCTGACCTTTGAAGCTTCCCAAATATTATGAAGTAATAGGTTAGTATGAATATACTCATTACAAAGATTTTTTCTAACATGTTATTCCCTCCAAAGAGCGTTCAGCACCTCTAAAGAGCTCAAATCTCCTATGATCCTTCCCATTTCATCCACAACTGGTAGCTCTTGAACATCGTTGTCTATCATTATCTTCAAAGCATCGGATATAGGGGTTTCTGGGGTTACCCAAAGAGGTTTCATCATGATCTCTTCAGCTGTTTTGGCCATTATGACCCTCAGATCTTTCAAGACGTCCTCGGGTTTTGGAAGGATACCAAGAAACCTGTAACCAGATACCTTGAGAAGGTGAAGAACAGTTATGATGCCAACTATCTTCCCATCGTCAACCACGTAAACAGATCTGGTTATAGGATCCTCAAGCAGCATTTTAACGATCTCTTTTATATGTGCGTTTCGAGAGACGATTGTTGGTTTCGTGGATATGGTCCTGTAAATCTCTTTCACCTTTTTCAAAGCGTATCCCTCCCCTAATATCTCAGTACCATATACACACTCGATATGGTGAAACTCACTATCAGCACAACTATCCCGACTTTCATGAACTCAATGAAGGAGATCTCTCTTTTTGTGAATCTTTTGAGAAAGGCTAGCGCCACAACGTTTGCAGAAGCACCGATAGGTGTCCCATTACCTCCAAGACATGCTCCCAAAGATAATGCCCACCAGAGGGGATGAAGATTGGAAAACAGCGATGGATGGACATCCGGCAATTTTTTTATTATAGGGATCATCGTGGCGGTATAAGGAATGTTATCGACGAAAGCAGATGCTATACCAGACACGTTCAAGATTAAAATCTCTGCCAATTTGAATGATCCCATAGAAATCACCACCAAATGCTCCGCCAGTTTCTTTAAAATCCCTGTCTCTTCTAATCCTCCGACGATTATGAAGAGTCCAAGGAAAAAGAGCAAAGTACCCCATTCAACTTCCTTTAATACCTCCTCCACTTCATCCTTACCGAGATAGCTGAGAGCCACAAAACCTATCAAGAGGGCTATGACGGAGCTTTCTATCCTTAAAATATGTTGGAAAGAGAACAAGATGATAACAGTTATCAAAAGAAATATCGAGAAATTAAAGAGCCTCCTGTCTTCTATCGCCTTCCTCGGGTCAAAGCGCTGGTAATCCACTGATGGACGTTTTTTGAAAATTTCCTTTCTGTATATGATAAGCAAGACACCCTCCACGACTACAAAAACAAGCAAAACAGCTGGAGCGACATTTTTTATGAAATCCATGAAACTCAACCTTGCAGCAGAAGCTATCATTATATTTGGTGGATCCCCTATTACGGTGGCAGTACCCCCTATGTTTGAAGAGAATATCTCGTTGAGAACGAAGGGGACAGGATTCAGTTCCAAACTGTCACATATTGCAAGGGTTATCGGAAGTATCACCAAAACAGTTGTTACATTGTCTAGAAATGCTGATGTTAGAGCAACCAGAGCTCCCAGGGACAGAAAAAGGAATACTATGTTCCCTTTTGTTATTCTAAGCATGTACAGCCCCAAAAACTGGAAAAAGCCACTTCTTTTAATTACGGAAACGAGTATCATCATACCCATAAGGAGGAATATGGCGTTGAAATCAACGTATTTCACGATGGCCTCAATTTGATTTTCAAAAACACCGGATAACAGAAGAGCAGCTGCCCCCAGTATTGCAATGACGGTTCTGTGATGTTTCTCTATGATGATAAGAAGGTATACAATAAAGAAGATAACAACCGCTATCAAACCATGTATACTCAATTCAGCTGCCTCCTTGGATCCCCTGAAAAACATCTCTTACGGAGGTGAAGGGTGTGAACAAGTTTCTTACCTTCATATTCGTCCTTGTAACTATTAACTCGTTTCCTATTATAACTCTCAACCTTCATATGATGAGCGATGAACAAGCCACGGATGTTCTTTTGGATGTGAAAAACAAAATAGAGCAGCTGGC
>QNAV01000038.1:0-8284 GCA_003641585.1 Thermotoga sp.
CCTTTCTCCACACTCACTGTTCTCACCACCTTTTCGAATTTTTCAAGATCTATTTTTTCAAACAAAGGTTTACCATGCGCAACAGGAGAACCAGATTTCAATATTCCCCATATTTCTAGGTGTTCTCTGTTTTCATTTTCATGGAAACCAATCCTTTTGAGGACCTCTCTGGAGGTATCAGGCATGATAGGAAGCACCATGAGAGAAACCTTCAAGAGCGCTTCCAGCGTGTTGTAAAGAACCGTCCCCAGTCTTTTCATGTTCCCTTCTTTTGCTAGAACCCAAGGTTTTGTTTCATCGAAATACTTATTTACGTCAGCTATGAAAGCCCAAACCCTTTCCAGTGCTTCTGTTAACCTGTATGAATCCATGAGCGAAATGAAATCTTTCAGAGTATCATCGTATCTTTCCAAAAGCCAATTATCAACACTCTGAAGTGCACCTGGTTTTGGAACCTTCGAATTGAAGTGCTTTTTTACCATAGCTGTCGTCCTGTGAAGGAGATTCCCGTAATCATTAGCGAGATCCGCGTTCAACCTTTTAACCAGATTTTCCTCCGAAAAATCTCCATCTTTTCCAAAAACTATGTCCCTGACAAGATAGTACCTGATGACATCGTTTCCGTATCTTTCCACGAATGCTCTGGGGTCTATAGCATTGCCTAGAGATTTTGATATCTTCTGACCGTTGACAGTTAACCACCCATGAGCGAAGATCTTCTTGGGAGGCTCCAAACCAACCGAAAGAAGCATGGCAGGCCATATTATCGAGTGGAACCTATTTATTTCTTTCCCTATCAAATGAACATCCGCCGGCCAGAATTTCTCGAATCTCTCCATATCGTCAGGATAACCTATCGCTGATACGTAGTTTATCAATGCATCTACCCACACGTATATGACGTGATCCGGATCGCCTGGCATGGGGACACCCCATTTGAAGGTGGTCCTTGTTATACTTAAATCCTCCAATCCCCCTTCTAGTATCCTCAACATTTCATTTCTTCTAAAATCCGGTTCCACGAATTCAGGATCGCTGTTGAAAATATCAAGCAAGACGTCTCTGTACTTCGACAACTTGAAAAAGTAGTTCTCCTCACTGACCCATTTGACGGGTCTTTTACACTGAGGACATATCTTCCCACCATCTCGTGTTTCAACCTCATTTTCTTTCCAAAAAGTCTCACATGGAACGCAGTACCATCCTTCGTATCTTCCTTTGTAAATATCACCATTTTCTACCATTTTCCTCACGAAGTACTGAACCGTTTTCATGTGAGAATCGTCTGTCGTCCTTATGAAGTAATCGTTGGTTATCTTCAAATCTTTCCAGAGTTTCTTGAATTTTTCCGCAAGTTCATCACAAAACTCCTGAGGATCTTTTCCGGCTTCACGAGCCGCTTGTAATATCTTCTGACCATGCTCGTCGGTTCCTGTGAGAAAGAAAACTTCGTACCCCATGAACCTCTTGTATCTAGCGATGATATCGGCTATGATCGTCGTATAGGCACTTCCTATATGAGGTTCTGAGTTAACATAATAAATAGGAGTGGTGATGTAAAACTTCAAAACCTCGCACCCCCTCTTGGTATTCTGTTCGATTTTTCAGTAGAATGATATCATAAACATGTGTACGTAGCTTTTCATTGAGAAAAAAATAGGGGGGATCGATGTGATTCCTCTATACGATATCCTCCCAAGCAGGAGAAAACCTTATGTCATGTGGTGTATCATACTCATAAACGTCATCGTTTATGTCTATGAGTTAACCTTGGGTTCACATGGTATGAGAGTTTTCTTCTACCTTTATGGTCTTGTACCTGCAAGATACACTGTGAAACAATTTCAAGCTATGACAGGGCTTGAGCCATCTTTTCTGCCATTCATATCTCATATGTTCATTCACGGGAGTTTCCTTCATATACTGGGTAACATGTGGTTTCTGTGGATCTTTGGTGATAACGTGGAAGATATAATGGGGCACGCTAGGTTCGCCATTTTCTATATAAGCAGTGGTATCTTGGCATCACTCTTTCACTTCATTCTCAACGTACATTCCACAGTGCCGATGGTTGGTGCTTCCGGTGCGATATCCGCAGTAATGGGAAGTTACTTCGTTTTGTTTCCGTACTCAAGGATTGTGACACTCCTTCCCCTGATCTTCTTTTTCTCCCTGGTAGAAATTCCAGCTTACTTTTTCCTGTTCATATGGTTTATACTTCAACTTGTGAACGGTTTGAGTTCTTCTACCATGTATTCCGGTGTGGCTTGGTGGGCACATGTTGGGGGGTTCGTTGTAGGAGCGATCTGGGGATGGTTTTTCAGGAAAAAGGTATACTGGTTGTGATATGATATATCAGGAGGTGCTCCTTGTGGCCAAAGTCCTTTGTGTGGATGATGAAAAGAACGTGAGAAACCTCATGAGGAAAGTCCTAGAAGACGAAGGTTACGAAGTGGTTGCAGTCTCATCTGGCGAAGAAGCCCAGGAGCTTTTGAACAGGGAAAGATTCAATATTTTAACTTTGGATTTGAAGCTTCCCGGAATATCAGGTATTGATCTTCTCAAAAAACTCCAAGAAGAGGGAATGGAAGTACCTGCTATAGTGATCAGCGCTATAGCAACTCCGGAAGCCATTGTGGAAGCTATGAAAAATGGAGCTGTTGATTTTCTCTCAAAACCCTTCTCTCCAGAAGAGCTTTTAGAGAAAATAAAAGGTGTCCTCGAGATGGAAAAAATGACTTTCAGCAAGATGGAAAGAATCGCGAAGAGTCTCATGGAAAAAGGAAAATACGACGAATCCGAGAAAATTGTTAGGAAGATGTTCTCTTTGGTGCCCTCCTCTCCAATTCCCCATTACCTTTACTCTCTGATACTCTCCTCAAGAGGTAACAAGGACCTTGCTTTGAAGCATCTAAAAGCGGCTTTAACCCTCGATGGAAATTACCACCCCGCCAGGGAGGAACTGAAGAAGTATGAAGAAGAAAACTAAAATACTTTACGTCATAGTCGTTGGATGCGGGAAAATGGGATCGATCATAGCAAATTACGCCTCATCGGAAGGACATAATGTTGTTGTAATCGATAAGGATGAAAAAGCTTTTGATATGCTCTCCCCTGAGTTTTCCGGTTTCACCATATTAGGAGATGCAACAGAGGTGGAGAATTTAAAGGCGGCCAAGGTTGACAGAGCAGATGTTCTCTTTTCACTCACGACTGATGACAACACGAACTTCATGATATCCATGGTGGCGAAACATGTCTTTGGTGTCAAGAGAGTCGTTTCAAGGGTTTACGATCCGGACAATCTTCCCGTTTTTCAAGAATTTGGAATAGATGCGATATGCCCTATTCTTTTGATGGTAGAATCCTTGAAAGGGCTCCTTCTTGGGGAGTGATCCAATGAAGGTTGTGATAATAGGAGGAGAGAAGACAGCTTATTACCTTGCAAGGTCGTTAATATCGAAAGGATATAAAGTTATGATAATAAACAAGGATCCTGTTTTTTGCCAAGAACTTGCGAAAAAGTTGAGGGCGATCGTCATAAACGGTGATGGAAGCAGAAGATACATCTTGGAAGAAGCAGAACTCATGAGGAACGATGTGGTCGTTATTCTAACTCCTAGAGATCATGATAACCTGATAATCTCACAACTTGCTAAAAACCTTTTTGGGGTTGAAAGGATTGTCTCACTTGTGAACGATCCTGAGAATGTTGAAATATTCCAGAAGCTAGGAATAAACGTCGTTTTGAACTTGACAAGTATGATAACAACGACCATAGAGAACCTGATGTTTCCTGAAGAGATGGAAAAGAGATTTCCCGTAGAGAAGGGAATTTCTTTTTTAACACTTGAGATTACGAATGACTCCCCATCTCTTGGAAAAAAGCTCAAAGATATAGCCCTTCCAGAAGAAAGCATAGTGGGAGCAATTCTTAGGGGAGGAGTTTTGGTGGTTCCAAGGGGAGAAACAGAGATCAGGCTCGGTGATAAACTGTTTATAATAGCATCTCCCGATGTTAAGAAGGATGTCGTCAAGGTTCTGGTAGGTGGAAACGGGAGATGAGTGATTATCTTTCGGTTGTTGTGAGGAGGTTCCGCATAGTTCTCTGGAACGTCGGAACTCTTTTTACTTGGTTTTCTGCGATTCTCCTTTTTCCCCTCGTGTTTTTGATATTCTATCCTGAAGAAATTCATTACGCTCTTGGGTTCGTCGAATCAGCTGTGCTTTCCTTTATATTCGGGATAGCCATGAAGCTGGTTTCTGGCATAAAAGAATCGCATGTAATAACCGTTCAGGAAGGTGCCGTCATCGTTCTCTTTTCATGGATATTTGCCATTTTCTTCTCAGCCCTTCCTTTTATCTTCATGAAAATTCTCAATTTCTCCCAGGCGGTTTTTGAAGCGACCAGCGGTTGGACAACAACTGGCCTTACGATGATAACTGATGTGACAAAGATACCGAGAATATTCCTGGTGTGGAGAAGCACGATGCAGTTCATAGGTGGAGCAGGTTTTGCGATCATCATGTTGGCGACTTTGATAGGTCCCTTGGGAATAGGGTTGTACTCCGCGGAAGGAAGGGTGGATAACATCCTTCCGAACATAAAGCAATCGGCAAAGATAATGATAATGATATACATAACATACGCTGTCTTCGGATTCTTTGCTCTGTGGATATCTGGTATGCCTCCTTTTGACGCTTTCAACCATTCTCTAACGGCTCTTGCAACAGGAGGATTTTCCACGAGGAACGGAAGTATCGGTGAATTCAACAACCTTAAAATCGAAGTGGTGACGATCTTTCTGATGTTTCTCGGTGCAACTGGTTTTGGAATACACTATACTCTCTGGAAGGGAAACATAAAGGCGTTTCTCAAAAATGGGGAACCATGGCTACTATTTTCCACAGCCTTTCTGATGACGCTCCTTGTTTTCCCACAAACCATAGGTGTACTCTACAAATCACCAAGTGAAGGTTTCAGAAAGACACTCTTTCAGATAGTATCAGCCATAACCGGAACGGGATTTTCAACAGTCAACCTTTCAGAGTGGCATGTATTTCCTCTGGGACTTTTTGTTCTCACAGTCCTTATGATGCTTGGAGGAATGATGGATTCGACAGCAGGTGGTTTGAAACAATTCAGGTTGTTCGTCCTGGGGAAGGTCATATTCTACACTATCGTGGATTTCGTGAATCCCAAACGCATCGTGAGAAAGATAGAGGTGTGGAAGGGTGAAAATGTGAGGTATATCAATCCATCCATGGTGAAGGACATGCTGGTCTTCTTTGGCATATACTTTGTAGCATACTTTATAGGAGTCTTCATATTGCTCTCGTATGGGTATTCCCTTTCAGATTCGATGTTCGAATTCTCATCAGCTATGAACGGTGTGGGATTATCAATAGGTCTCACTGCCCCCGATGATCCATTGGGGGTTATATGGACCTTGACGATAGGGATGTTCTTGGGAAGACTGGAATTCATCGTCATACTCTATGCCATCATGCGTATCATAAAAGATCTCAGGATACTCATAAGTAGTTCACGGAGGTGAAGGAGGTTGTACAAGAGGATAAAAGGTACCTTGGATATATGGGGTGATGATATCTGGTATTGGTACAAAATAGAGAAAACAGCACGAGAAGTCTCGATGCGTTATGGATACGAGGAGCTAAGGACCCCTGTAATAGAGCCAACGGAGCTCTTTGTGAGAAGTGTTGGAGAGGAAACCGATATCGTTCAGAAAGAGATGTATACCTTCGAGGATAGGGGAGGAAGGAGTATAACGTTGAGGCCTGAAGGAACCGCTCCTGTTGTGAGAGCTTTTCTTGAAAACGCCATGATAAACAAGGGATTCCCTCAAAGGTTCTTCTATATAGGTCCAATGTTCAGGTACGAAAAACCACAACTTGGGAGGATGAGGCAGTTTCACCAGTTTGGATTCGAGCTCATAGGTTCATCTTCTCCTCTCGCAGATGTTGAAATCATATCCATGGTGAACAGGTTTCTAAAATCTCTGGGACTTTACAGATTCAAAATAGTTCTCAACAGCATAGGTTGTCCAAAATGCCGTGTGAATTACAGAAACGCTTTAAAGAATTACTACTCCGAGCACTACGATGAACTCTGCGATGATTGTAAAAGAAGGTACAACACGAACATATTGAGACTTTTGGATTGTAAGGTCGATGTTGAACTCGCCGAGAAAGCACCGAAAAGTGTGGATTATCTGTGTGATGAATGTAAGAAACATTATGAGACAGTTAAAAGGTATCTGAAGATAGTGGGCATCGATTTTGAGGAGGATCATAAACTCGTAAGAGGACTGGATTATTACACTAGAACCGTTTTCGAAGTGAGACATGAGCTTTTAGGAGCTCAGGACTCCCTAGGGGGTGGTGGAAGATACGATAGGCTGTTTGAAGATATGGGAGGGCCTCAGATACCAGCTTTAGGGTTCGCTTCAGGAATTGAGAGGATCATCTTAGCGATGAAGGAAGAAAAGGTGAGGGTAGAAAGGGAAAATCCTCACGAAGTTTACTTTGCCGTTCTGGGTCGAAAAGCTTACGAAAAAGCTTTTAAACTCGCAGAGGAGATAAGAAATGCTGGGATAAACGTTGATATGGACGTTATGGAGAGAAATCTAAGGGGTCAGTTGAAACACGCTGATAGGGTCTCTTCGTACATAAGCCTGATACTTGGGGAGAATGAACTCAACAAGAACATCGTCATAATGAGGGATATGGAAACAGGATACCAGATAGAGATAGATCTGGATTACGTTGTCGAGTACGTGATTGATAAGGTGAAAAAAGAGCATTGATATCAATCTTCCCAGTCGAGAAGTCTCTTTTCCCCTTCAAGTTTTTTCATGGAACTCACATCTTGGGTAACCTCCACTGTTCCGAGGTAATTACCCCTGCTGTCGAAAACCGGGATATACCTTATGTAAATCAATTTTCCTCCCATGTTTATCCAGAATTCTGCAGAACTTCTCCTACCACTTTTGAAAGCTTTCAATATCTTGTTCACTATATGGACACTTCGAGGAGGATGACACATCTGAACGGGTCTTCCCAAGACGGAAGGTGTCCTTGGAAAAACTCTCTCTCCTCCACTGAAAAATCTCACCCTATCATCTTTATCTATAAATGTCACATCCACAGGGATTGTTTTGAATATGGCGCTTACCTCTTCTAAAGACAGATAACCTTCATCGAGTTTTAAATCGTTTTCTCTCACAAAGCGTGACTCATCAGGCTTCAATCTCCCATTTACCACGTTTTTCAGACTCTGCGGAAGGTTCATGAGTTTTTCTGGTGATACGTTAGGATCGATTTCAAAGGGATGAACTGGTTCTTCACTTGGTCTCCAATCGTTTCCAGGGGTTATTTTATAGTACCCAAACAGCTCTTCCTGTTCTTTTATCGCTCTCCATTCACTTTCACTTAAAAGAATATGGAGAGTTGGATAGAGTATGTTGTTTTCTCTGTAAACCATATCGCTGAGAAGCTGTGAGAGTTTCAATGCTTGTTCTTTGAGAGACTCCAAGTCTGGATTTTCGGACTCCTCAAGTAATTCATTCAGATACTTTATCTTGTACCTTATCTCATCGTGCTTGGTCCATAAAACTGTAGGAACAGCGGTTATACCTCTTCTCTCAAGATAGGGAAATATCAGCATCTCTTCACGGTTGTAATGTGTTCTACCTATTTGTGATAATTCCTTTAAGAGTATTCTTATGTTCTCCAGGGAATTTTCGATGGATCTAGCATATATTGAGAGAACCTCGGCATCTTTCATGATATTTCTGTTTTCCAGAATCAACGTGTGAAGAGGATGATCTTGTGGAATTTCATTGATGTTTAAACTTTTTTCCAAACTCTCACGAAACACCTCAACATGAAGATCACACATTTTAGCGATGTTTTTCGCGGATATTCCTTCTTTCAGTAACTCCTGTTCTACCAAAGGTATCTCGATTGGTGATATGTTTTTCAAGACTTCTTTGAATTCTTCTTTTAAAATTTCCACATCTTTTCCCTCGTGAAGATCTTTCAGGAGCTTTTTCAGTTTTTCTTTCTTGTATTGCAGATTTGACAGTAATTCACTCATATTCTAATACCTCCTGATTTTAATTAGGTCCATCTAAATTATATCTCATTCTATACCATCCTGTCAATGAAAATTTTGACATTATTTATCATATTTTCGTTAAAATAATTGAGGCTGGTGTAATTAGCGTGGAGATGATTGGGAAATTTTTAACTTTTCATCTGA
>QNAV01000039.1:0-8168 GCA_003641585.1 Thermotoga sp.
GACGATTCTTTTTCCAACCGTCATCATGACTTTCCTGCTATAGGTCAGTATTCCAAAAGCTATGCTGAGTCCCCCTATCAGAGCGGCCATCTGGACCGACAGGTACTTTCCAACGAGAGCTCCGGTTACGTTTGCAACGTTGTTCGCACCCAGCGAGAAAGAGCCGTAAGCTCCGATGATCCATGCAGCTATCTTCAGAAACAGGTCTTGAACCTGAACAGACTTTATCCTCCTGAATATGGGGGTCGCTATCTTGTAGAGAATGTATCCCAGGAGCATGGCACCGAAAGGAGTTGCAAGCCATGCTATGACCACTTTAAGGAGTATCTTCCAGTTTATTCCTCCCAAAATCAACCCTATTCCCACGATTCCTCCAACGACAGCCTGTGATGTTGAAACGGGTAAACCAAGGTAAGTCATTATAGTAACGGATATGGCAGCGGAAAGCACTGATAAGGCCCCTTCCACCACGTCTCCCGCGGAGAGGGATCCTATTGTTTCAAGACCTGCAGCTCCTCCAACGACAGCTCCTATGACGACGAAGATCGCCGAAACTATGGTCGCTTTTCTATACGGAACGAGCCCACTTGCAACAGATGGACCAAAAACGTTGGCAGCATCGTTAGCCCCAAGTGCCCATCCAAGAAATATCGATGGAAGAACGTATATCATCCGATCACTCCTTTTATCTTTTCATACCTTCTCTCAGATATCCTGCCTTCTCTCAGCATCTTCTCAAGTTCCTTCAAGGTTAGATATTTCCTCACAGGTGAAAACGTCAGCCTATGAAACCACGTTACACCATGCTCTCTCAATTTTTCTATATGATCCTTCGTGGGATATCCTTTGTTCTTATCGAATCCGTACTCGGGAAAAACTCTGGAGTAAGCTCTCATTATCCTGTCTCTTACAACCTTCGCAACTATCGACGCGGCTCCTATGGATTCACTTTTCCTATCCCCCATGACAACACAGGTTCCAGGTTGTGATAGTTTGAGCCATTTTCCATCAACTATGACGTAATCTGGTTTTTCTGCCAGATTCTCCAAAGCTCTGTTCATGGCGATTCTCGTTGCGTGGAATATGTTATAGATGTCTATTTCTTCGGGTGTTGCTATTCCGATACCGACAACTGCATTATCTAAGATCTCCTGAAACAACTTTTCTCTCCTCTCTGGAGAGAGAAGCTTGGAATCTTTGATTCCCGCTATATGTTCTTTTATTATAACCGCAGATGCAACGACCGGCCCAGCTAAAGGCCCCCTCCCAGCTTCATCAACACCAGCTATCTTCCCAAACTGCTTCCTGTAGAAATCATCTATGCTCATGATTTGCTTTTCTCCTCGGATTTTCTTCTGTAAGGGATGGGAATGTATTGAACTGACGGTCTTTGCTGTTCTGTCTGTTTGTAGAGATCCATGAGATCGTATATCTCTTGTGGCATGTCCGTGGATACCTCTATTCCCAGCTCTCTTAGATGTTCGTATGTGAGTGGATAGTCATGGGTCCAGTAACCAGAGCAGAGTTTATCGGCCACCTCTTCTGCTTTCTCCTCCCCCATCTTATCCCTCAGAAGATCCTTCACGAACCTTTTCACCTGATCGATGGCTTTCCTTGAAACATCCGCTAAGATAAGGGTCTCATCATCTATCTCGTTCAGATCCTTCGTCTCCAGAACTTTCAAAATGGATGCAGCAGGATACCCCCCAATCTGTGGATCCAAGGGTCCCAAAACGGCGTTCTCATCCATGACGATCTCGTCAGCTGGTAGGGCTATAAGGGTCCCTCCAGACATCGCATAGTGTGGAATGAACACCGTTACCTTCCCCTTATGCTTCTTCAGAGCTTTTGCTATCTGTTCAGCGGCCAACATGAGTCCACCTGGTGTGTGTATGATCAGATCTATCGGCATGTCTTCCGGTGTCATCTTTATGGCTCTCAAAACTTCTTCAGAGTCTTCTATATCTATGAATTTCCTCATTGACATTCCGAAGAAGCTGAAGGATTCCATGCGATGTATCAATGTTATGACCCTGCTTCCTCTTTTCTTCTCCATCTCCCTTATGAGAGCTTCACGAGATGTTTTCAAAGAATACGCCCTCAAAAAGGGTATGAAAAGAGAAAGTATCAAAATCATCCAGAAAAGTTCAAATATGAAACTCATAATGTAGCACCTCCCATGGATGATTCTTAGGGAAGTATAACACAGAAGGAGTGAAAGTTGATGTTAAAATCGTATCTGAGGGGGTATAGAAGTTGGAAGCCTGTGAAATTTGTCTCGAAGTGAAGAATCTTTTCGTGAAATATGGAGACGTGATGGTTCTAGAAAACGTGAATTTTTCGGTGAGGAAAGGGTCCTTCACCACCATCGTTGGTCCAAACGGTGGTGGGAAAACCACGTTGATAAGAGCCATCCTTGGTTTGATAAGGCCGGTGAAAGGTGAGATCTACATATTTGGTCTTCCCCCGAATGAATATCTCAAAAAGAGAACTGTTGGGTACGTTCCCCAGGGAGTTCAGGAGCGTCATAACGTGCCCATGACCGTTGAGGACGTCGTTTTCATGGGAGTAAGAAGGGGATATCTTGAATCAAAAGGTAAGTTCAAAGATCAGGTGAATAGAGCTTTGGAAGTTGTTGGGTTGTTGGATAAAAAGAAGAAGTTGATAAAGGAATTATCTGGAGGAGAAAGACAGAGAGTGATGATCGCAAGAGCGATCGTCTCTCAACCAGAGCTCCTGATAATGGATGAGCCCACCGTGGGGTTGGATGTTGAGAGTCAGAGGAATTTCTACGATCTTGTCAGAAAACTCAAAGAAGATCTCATGATAACAGTTTTGATGGTCACTCACGATGTGGGATTCGTCAGCGAATATTCAGATTCCATCTTGTGTATAAACAGAAGATTGGTGAGACATGCAGAAAACGTTGAAGAGTTACCAAGAGAATTCTTCGAGAAGCTGTACGGATTCGCTGTAAGACCTGTTCTTCACAAGCACAAGGAGGGTTCGGCGTGATCCCTTCTTTCTTGATGAAGGCAGTTCTTGCCGGTATCTTGACGGGATTCGTCACATCTTTGATAGGCGTTCCCGTTGTTCTGAGAAGAATGGCATTCTTTGGAAGTGGAATAGCGCATGTCTCTTTTGCAGGGATCGGTCTTGCGCTCTTCTTCGGTTTCGATCCCTTTCTGGTTTCCCTGATTCTTGCCATGGGCACCGCCATCGTTCTTGGGTATCTTGCAAGGAGGGGCGTGCATGAGGATGTCGGGATGGGAATACTCTTTCCCCTTTCCATGGCCATTGGTGTAATCTTCATTTCTCTCAGAGGTAAGTACACGGGAGACATCCTCGCATACCTGTTTGGGGATATACTCGCCGTGACGGAAAACGATCTGAAGATCCTCCTGGGTGTATCCATCGTAGTTCTGGTGTTTACCATCCTTTTCGGAGAGAGGCTCGTTTACATGACACTCGACGAGGAGTTCTCGAGGGTAATGGGAATACCGATAGTTCCCATATATTTTCTGTACCTTTTGATCCTCGCAATGGTTGTTGTGGTTTCGATAAAGGTCCTTGGCATAATTCTTGTCTCTGCAATGCTTGTGATACCGGTTGCCACAACGATGGTTCTCTTCAGAAATTACAAGAAGATGTTCGCGATATCTCCTCTGTTTTCCATTGGTTCCGTTTTTCTCGGTCTTACGCTTTCGTACTACTTCGATATACCATCTGGAGCTTCCATAGTGGCGATACTAGGGGGGATGTTCTTCACAACAC
This sequence comes from Thermotoga sp., assembly GCA_003641585.1. Taxonomy (GTDB): domain Bacteria; phylum Thermotogota; class Thermotogae; order Thermotogales; family Thermotogaceae; genus 4484-232. The sequence continues at coordinate 3,775 of QNAV01000039.1, forward strand.
TCATCGTGAGGGGGATAAGAAATGGTTAACAGAATTCTCAAAGATTATGGTCTATCGCTCGATGAGGAAGTGGAAAGAGGAATCGAAGAGTATTTGAATATGATCCTTAGGGCACCAATGAACCTGACCGGTGTGAGCAACTTGGAGGAATTGATACATAAGAGTGTTGCAGAGATTCTTTACCCTCTAAACGAGAAACTTTCAGGAACGCTGATAGATGTGGGAACCGGTGCGGGGATACCGGGTATGATCCTGGCTTTCACGCAGGATCTTAAAGTGACTCTTCTGGATTCAAAACACAAGAAGATAAAGTTTCTGGAGGAAGTTGTGAAAAGACTTTCTTTGGAAAACGTCAGGTTGGTCTGCGAAAGGGCAGAGATTCTGGGAAGAATGGAGAGGGAAACGTACGATTACGCCACGTCGAGAGCTGTTGCGAAGTTGAACGTTCTTTTAGAACTCACCGTTCCCTTCATCAAAGTTGGTGGGAAACTGTTTCTGTATAAAGGCCCAAGGTACGTAGAGGAACTCTTCGAATCCGAAAGAGCAGCTGAAGTCCTGGGAGTCGATCTTGAAAGAACCGTATCTTATGAGCTTCTAACAGGGGAGAAGAGAGTTCTTCTGGTCTTCAAAAAGGTGAAGGAGACCCCTCAAAGATATCCCAGGAAACCTGGAATACCCCAAAAGAGACCTCTGAGGTGAAAACGTGATCGTCTTCGAGACATGGAACACTCCCGGGGATTTCAACATGGCGCTGGATGTTGAACTTGGGAATCTCTCATACGAGTTGAAAGAGCCCATTCTGAGGCTTTACACCTGGGAAAAGCCCACATTATCTCTTGGAAGACATCAGAAACTTTGGGGTATAAATTGGGATTTCGTGAGAGCCTTCTCTATACCCTGTGTTAGAAGGCCGACAGGGGGAAGGGGTGTCTTCCATCACAGAGAGATCACGTATTCCATATCCATACCAGAAGGGCACGATCTTTACAATCTGAAGGTTCTAGAGCTTTACAACGTGATATCTGATGTAATCATGGATTCTCTGAGGGATCTCGGAATAGAGGTGAAGAAGGATAAAGGCAGAAGGGATAACACGCCATTCTGTTTCAGGGCACCATCGATATACGAGATAACACTGAACGGGAGAAAGCTCGTTGGGAGTGCTCAGTTCAGAACAAGAGAGTTCATCCTGCAGCACGGATCCATAATATTGGATTACGATGGGGAGTTTCTCGGTGAAATTTTCAACATGCCCATGAGTGAGGTGGAAAGAAGTATCATTGGTATTTGGAACGTGGTACAAGTTCCCTTCAAAAAGATAGTTATCAACTTGAAGAGATCTTTTGAGAAGATCCTGGGATCGAGGAAAGAAAGAGATTTACCTGATAGAATTGTGAAGAGGGCGAGGGAAAGGGCGAAGGAATACATCGTATTTGGAAGTGATGGAATTGGGGAAACTCTACATAGTTGGAACTCCGATAGGAAATCTTGAGGATATAACTATAAGAGCGATAAAAGTCTTGAGAGAGGTTGATTTCCTTCTCTCAGAGGACAAAAGGAGAACCTATATACTGCTCAACAAGTATGGTATAAGGAAGAAAGATATGATTTCGTTCAACGAGAAGAATGCCAGAAAAAAGATCCCAATGGTGATAGAGAAACTAAGAGGAGGAAAAACGGGGGCTCTTGTTTCAAATGCTGGTATGCCTGTAATATCCGATCCTGGTTGTGATTTGGTGGATGCCTGTTGGAAAGAGGGAATAGAGGTGGATGTGGTACCGGGCCCCAGTGCTTTAATATCCGCTGTGGCTGTTAGCGGTTTCCCCGGTTCCAAATTCATATTCGAAGGTTTCCTGCCCAGAGGAAAGAGAAGAAGAAGACTTTTGAGGACACTGAGAGACGAGAAAAGGGTTATGGTTTTTTTCGAATCTCCAGAAAGGTTGTTGGACACATTGAAAGATATAATGGATATAATGGGTAACAGGGAGGTGTTCATAGCGAGAGAGATGACGAAGAAATTCCAGGAATTTTTCAGAGGGACGGTTGAAGAAGCTATAAAACATTTTCAGAAAGGAGCTTTGGGGGAGATAACGATCGTTCTATCTGGAAAAGTCGAATCTGAGGAGGAAAAGATATGAAATACGTTTTTCTGTTGTTCATTCTTTTGAATATAAGTGTTCTGGGATCCATTTTGATAAGGACCATACCGGCCGGTGCCATGGTTTATATCAACGGCAGTTTAATAGGGGTAACGAAAAACAGCAGTGGATTGGAAGTTGAAGCGGCTGCAGGAGATACCATAGAAATAGTGAAACCGGGGTACGAGAAGGTCGAAACCACCTTGAAAAACGCTACTGATCTGTTTTTCACTCTAACTCCCTTATCCCTTTTGAAAGTAACCAGCGATCCAACCGGTGCCAAGATCATGGTGAACGGAGAAATCATTGGGGAAACCCCTCTTGAGGTATACCTCCCAGCTGGTACGCACACCATGTTGCTTAAAAAGGAGAATTTTGGGGAGAGAAAAGTGATCGTGAGCTTGAAACCGTTCTCTGTGAAATCCTTAACGCTCTGTTTGTATCCTTATGGAACCGTCACAGTCGAATCCAGTCCCAAGGCAACTCTCATAGTTGATGGAGAAGAAAAAGGCTTGACACCCATAACTCTGGAACTCAAAGAAGGATACCACAAACTTGTGTTGGAGAAAACGGGGTATAAGACTGTGGAGAAGGAATTTTTCCTCAAGGAGAAGGATATAAAGAAGTTCTCTTTCGAGCTTGAACCGATCTCTTATCTGAAAGTCACAGGAGAGCCGACCATCGTGTCTGTGAAGCTGAATGGGATGGAAATACCACCATCGACGGTCCTCACCCTTCGGCCAGGAACCTACACGGTGACGGTCGAAAAGGAAGGATTCGAAGGAACGAGCACAAAGGTGGTTTTAAAACCAGGTATGGGGAAAGTGATAGAGTACGAGTTGCTTCCGAAATATCATGTCGTAACACTTCCCTTTGAAGCGAAGCTGTTTGTGAACGGATACGAGGTTTTAAAAGGTCCTGGAAAAGTTCTCTTGAGGGAAGGTTTCTATATGATAGAGATTGTGTGGAAAAATGGAAAATGGGCAGATTTCGTATTTTTAGACAGGGATATGTTGTTGAAAAAGAATGAAACCGCCACCCTGATCCTTGGAGGGGACCCTCTCAAAACCACTTTCACAATATATGAAAAGATCTACATTCCCCCAAAAATTCTGCACCTCAAGCCGGGAGAGTACAGAGTGAGTGTGACCCATGAGGGAAAGAGGTATGAAACCACCTTGAAACTCCTTCCAGGAAGTTTTGTAGAACTCTTCCCTAAGATAGCTGGGAAGGGTTTCATCTATGTATTGACGATACCATCGGGTGTGCGAGTGTCCATAGATGGAGAGATCGTTGGGACCACCCCGATACTGCTCCATATGGTTGACGCGGGTGTAAGAAAGTTGAAACTCGAGGGTTTCAAAGAGATGTCCGTGATGATAGAATCTTCAAAAGTCCAGGTTATCAAAGAGATGCTTTTGAAGAAAGTCCTTTTGAAACTGAGATTCGATGGTGCCGACGTGTTCTTAGATGGAAAATACTTAGGAAGGGATGAAGTGGAAGTGATGGTAGAAACAGGCATTCACGAACTCGTGTTCAGGAACGGGGAGAGGAGTGTTTACAAGATCCTTGTGGATGGTGTATCGCCCAAGGTTTTCATCTCAATTAAAAAATGAACGAATTCAGGAGGTGATCGCTTTGAAAAGATTGTTGTTTTCCATGATGGTTCTTATACCGGTTTTCATCCTATGCGCAGAGATAAAAGACGTGTCTCCCGGTCTGGATGTCTACGAAGCCGTTAATTACGTTGTTGATAAAGGGATCATGGAGCTGGATTCCAAGGGCTACTTCAGGGGAGCTCTGCTCATAACTCGTTTTGATCTTGCTCAATACCTCTATAACCTGATAAACGTGTTCTCTCTAGATGAATTATCGAAAATGAAGGGGATCCCCGAAGAGGTGGGTGTCATAAAGAACACTTTTGTTGCTCTCGACACCAGGGTTTCGAAGATCGAGAAGAGGATAGAAGAAGTTGTGAAATCCTTGGAGGATCTGCCGAAACTTCAGCAGAAATTGGAGAATGTTGAAAAATTTGAGAAGGATCTGGAAAGTGAGATCAAGGGGCTCAAAAGGGAGATTTCCTCAGTGAGATCGTCCGTCAGTGTCTTAAGGAACGAGCTTGAGGGGGTTAAAAGGGATCTACCCACTGTGAAAAGCAAAATTTCAAACGTGGAAAGAGCGTTCTCTGGAAAGGTCAAGTTTTTTGAAGAAAACATCTCTGTTTTGAAAGATACCATCGTCACCCTGTCTTCCAGC
>QNAV01000040.1:0-8159 GCA_003641585.1 Thermotoga sp.
AAACTGTTGACCACATATCGAAAATCATCACACCATGGCTTGAGGAGAGGAGGTTGAAGGTATGAAGGTATTAACAGCGATTTTGATAATGACTTTTTCCATTTTCTTACTGGCGGGGAACATTACGGTCGTGCTGGATTGGTATCCTAACACAAACCATACAGGAATTTTTGTAGCCAAGGACCTGGGATTTTACACTGAGGAAGGACTATCCGTCAAGGTGATACAACCTTCCAAACTGACCTCTGAACAGATCGTTGCATCCGGCAGGGCGGAATTCGGTGTAAGCTATCAGGAAGCCGTTACACTTGCAAGGGGAGAAGGTCTTCCCATAGTTTCCATATGTGCCATCATTCAGCACAACACATCGGGATTTGCCTGGTTGAAGAGTGAAGGAATAAAGAGCGTGAAAGACTGGGAAGGTAAAAAGTATGGATCATGGGGATCTCCCATAGAGAAGGCAACGATAGAGTACATCATGAGAAAATACGGTGCTGATCCCGAGAAAGTGATCTTTGTGAATGTGGGCCAGATGGACTTCTTCTCCGGTACACTGAACGACGTTTTCGATTTCGCCTGGATTTATTACGGCTGGGATGGCGTGGCTTCAAGAATCAAAGGAATAGAAATAGGATATCTTTCTCTTAAAGACCTGGATCCTGTCTTTGACTACTACACACCGGTCATAATAACGAGTGAGAGGATGATAAAAGAGAAACCCGATATCGTTAGAAGGTTCATGAGAGCAACTTACAAAGGTTACATGTACGCCATAGATCATCCTGAAGAGGCTGCAAGAATTCTTCTCAAATACGCTCCTGAACTGGATGAGAGGATCGTCATCGAATCTCAGAAATACCTTTCAAAGGAGTACAAAGCGGATTCTCCAAAATGGGGTTATCAGAGGAAGGAGGTGTGGGAAAGGTACGCGAAATGGCTTCATTCGATGGGCTTTTTGAAGAAAATGATAGACGTGGAAAAAGCCTTCACAAACGAGTTCCTTCCGTGAAAGTAGAAAACCTGAGGATAAACTATGATGACCTTCTCGTGGTGGATGGTATCTCTTTCGAAGTGTTTAAAGGAGAGGTGATATCTCTTCTGGGGCCCTCTGGATGCGGTAAGACTTCCATAATAAAGGCAATACTGGGACTTGTGGATTTCGAAGGGGTCATTGAAAGGAACGGTGAGGGGATAGGTTACATGCCACAGAAAGATATTTTGTTTGATTGGATGGATGCCTTGGATAACGCTTCTCTTCCTTTGATCTTGAAAGGGGAGAAAAAGGAAAAGGCAAGAGGTATAGCAAGAGAGATGTTTAAGGAATTCGGTCTTGAAGGGTTTGAGGATAAAAAACCCTATCAACTTTCTGGTGGTATGAGACAAAGACTTTCCTTCATAAGGGCTATACTTTCAGGAAGAGACATCCTTCTCTTAGATGAACCGTTCGGCGCAGTGGATGCTTACACGAGAAGGCATCTTCAACTTTGGCTCTCCAGAAACCTTGAGAAGCTCGGTGGTGCCATAATAATGGTGACTCATAACGTAGAAGAAGCGATTTTCTTATCTGATAGAATCTTCATACTCTCGGACAAACCAGCCAGGGTGATGGAAGAGATCACAGTACCCCTGAAACGTCCAAGATGTTTGGACACTTTCGGGAGTCCTGTGTTTTCAAAACTCGAAAAGGAGGTGATGGAAGTCATATTCAGTTAAGCGAGTTGAGGTATCTTCTAACACGCTTCACCTGAACCATGAAGGCTTCTATTCTTGTCTCCATTATCGGTGTGAACGGATTCCCATCGGATTCCAGGAAGGTTATGGGAATATCTCCCACATCTTCCACAACTTTCTTCACTTTTCCTTTGGCTCCTTTTCTTATAGTCTCTATACCCCTTTTGGTTATGGCTTCCGCTATCCTACTTGGCATACATCCAAACGGTCCGATCAGAACAACACCATCGTATTCGCTAATCACCTCATGCAGAGCTGTTCCAATCGTTAAAATGGCTTCTCCCGTTAGATTAGGATGAAGGAATTTCCCAGCTGACTTTATGAGTTCTTCAATATCCACAGGTCGAGCTTCATAGATCCCAGTTCTTTCAAAGATTTTCTTTATCTTCATCTCTATTAACCTTTTCACCCACACCTCTATTTTCTTCAGCAGCCTCTGGTAGTATTTCGAGTCAGGTGATGTGTACCTCTTCAAGAAGAGGTAATCGGTGTAGTAGATCCACTCGTGAACAGGGGAGATATGCGTTATTATCCCGTTCTCTTCGAATATTTTCTCAAGATCCTTCCTCGAAAATTCATCCCACCTTACAAATATCTCTCCTGTTATGAGAACCTTAGGTGTTTCTTCAAATTTTCCATCTTTTTCAACGCAGGATATGATATCCGCGACGCTTTGAAGCTTTTTAAAAACTAAAGGAAGAGGATCGTTCGCGAGGCTATCCAAAACCATATCCTTTACACCCTCGAAAATTCTCGAGGCTTCTTTCTTATCCTTTGCGAGGACCCTTAAAGCACTCCCGACATCGAACAGAACATCGGATATAACTATCGAGACCCACGCTCTGAGCTTAAAAGAAGCCCCGAGCCCAGCATAAGCGTTCTCCGAATTCAAGCTCAGAAGGGCTACGTTGTCAACATTGTTGTTTCGAAGCCAAAGATCCATGTAAACACTGTACTGACCGAATCTGCACGGCCCACTCGTGTTCGGCATGAAGTACAGTATCAAATCTTTTTCATTCTCATGATCTTTCAGGTACTTTACTAAACTTCCCAGAGTGAGCTGGAGAGGAAGACATTCTTTAGATAGAGAGTTCCCTCTTCCATACTTGAATTCCTCATCGCCGGAAGGTGGACAAACGTCCGTTTTCAAACCATGATATCTAAAAGAAGCTGCCAGGGCTTTGGTTCCAAACTCTCCCATGCTTGGAAAGACAAGCCTCACTTTTTCATCACTTAAGGGAATCTCTGCACCTTCCGGTGTCAGCACTTTCAAACTTTTTCCTTTACCAACAACTTTTGGTCTTTTGACAGACTTCTTCTCGCCAGCTTTCCTCACTTTCAAAAAGCTTTTCACAACATCTATGAAAGCTTCGACCCTCGTTTCGATCCCGGCATCCGCTGTATGACTGTCGAGTTCCAATATCAAGGAAGGTTTTGTTCCCATTATGTCTTTGAAATATGAGATTATGAATGAATCGGGTCCACAGCTGAAGTTGGTGATGTAGAGAGCAAAGAGTTTCGGATGCTTTTTTATGAACCTCGCTGCTTTCGTTATCATCTCTCCCCAAGTCCAGTACATGTTTTCATACCCTTCTTCTCCTTCGTAAGGAAGAGCATCGAAAGGCACGATGGGGATTCCTCTGCTTGCAAATTTCTCGGGTATTCCAAGGTTGGCATCCGATGAAAAAGCGTTGTACGATCTTCCAAGAAGAACGACTCCAAACTCTTCCTCTTCAACCTGTTTTAGGAATTCCTTTCCAAGCTCCTTTATTTTTCTTTGTCTTTCTCTGAAAACCTCCAGCGCTTTTCTGAAAGCTTCTTTTCCTTCCTCTCTGGTTTTACCCAAAATTTCCGAAAGTTCTGAGAATTTCTCTTCCTCTCTTTCAAAACCCCTTGAGAAATCGAAGTTCATGACGATGACGTTCCTCTCCTCAAGTTCTGGAAAAGCCGATCTCAGCCAATCGGCTTCACTCTGCACGAAGGGACAGAAAACGTTGTAGTTCTTGGAGTTCTCTACCTTCATTCCTCTTATTCTTGGGAGGAATATGTAATCGACATCTTTCTTTAGGATCTCCAGCATATAACCATGTGAAAGCTCAACGGGAAAGCAGAACTCAGCGTTTTTTCTCTCCCAACCATCCCTCAAGGATCTTTCAGGAACAACGACTTCGAATCCCAGACTCTGGAAGAAGGTTGAAAACAGAGGAAAGAGCGAGTTCATGATCAAGGATTTGCTCAGCGCTATTTTCTTTTCCCCCTCTGTTTTCTCCATCTGAAACACTATCTCTTCCCTTTTCTTCACGTAGTTGTATTTTTCTATGTCTATATTCATGTGCTTTCTGATATTCTCGTACCTGTTACAGGCTCCACCGAACGGAAATCTTTTTCCATCGATCTCTATTATGGTTATCGAACACTTCCTGTCACATTTCTCCTTCCCACCAGGGCATATGAAGCTTCCCCTGTATATGACATCCCTTTCGATTAGATCTTTCAAGCTGTATTCAGAAGGTTTCAGAAAACCGAGTTTCAAGTTGTCTTTCACCATCAAAGCGACACCGTACGCTCCCATGAGTCCCGGGTGAGGAGGTACAACGATTTTCTTTCCCGTCAGAACAGCCATGGCCACAGGTACTGCCCTGTTGTAGCAAACCCCTCCTTGCATGAAGACCTTCTTTCCAACAGGTCTGTTTCCCTTCACCCTGTTTATATAGTTCATGCAGATCGAGTACACAAGGCCTGCGCATATATCTTCCTTGGATATTCCTTCATGTATAGCGGTTTTAACATCACTTCCTATGAAGGCAGCACATTGATCGCTGAAATTCGGTGGGCTTTTACTTTTCAAGGCAAGATCCCCTATATCGGTGTAATGAACGTTGAGGGATTCCTTGGCGGCTTCCTCAAGGAACGATCCTGTACCAGCAGAGCACGCTTCATTCATCGCGTAGTCTGTCGGTACACCGTTGACAAGGTACGTGTACTTCGCATCCTGCCCTCCTATTTCGAAGATGGTATCTGCTTCTGGATCGAACTTAACAGCCGCCCTTGCATGAGCCATTATTTCGTTGTAGACCGCATCGGTTTGAGCGTGCAGTCCAACTATCTTTCTGCCAGATCCTGTGACACCAACTGCTATGATCTTGACGTTCACATCCAGCTGATCGAGAATTTCTTTATAACACTTTCTCGCAGCGCCCACAGGGTCTCCTTTGGTTCTCAAATAAGAGCTTGCAAGTATGGCTTCATCCTCTACTCTCATCAGAACAGCTTTTGTGGTTGTCGATCCAACATCGACTCCCAAAATACAGACATCTCCTTCTTTCGCCTTCTGGAAATCCATATCCTTGAAATCCACCATGTGGGCATACTTTGAAAGCTTTTCTAACTTTGGAAAGCTCGATTCCATCTTGTTGAAGATCAATTCACCGTTTCTACTAGGTTTGCATTCCTTTGCCCAATGATACGCTCCGAAGGCCTCGAAGAACAGAGCTTCCTCCGGTATGACGAAATCGACAAGCGCTGAAAGATGTCTCAGCATCAACTTGTTCCTTGTTGTTCCCCCAACGATCATGATTTTTCTAACCCGGGCTTTGTGAACGAGTTCTGCTATCTTTTCCGCCATGACTCTTCCAAGACCGTTGAGAACGAATTCTTTCGGCACACCCTTATTCAAAGCGTGTGTGCAATCGCTTTTGCAGAATACAGAGCATCTGGATGAGAGTTCGTAGTACTCATCGGTTTCGATCTCGTTGATTCTTGAAAGATCCAGTCCCATCCTATCTATCTGCTGAAGGAAAAATTCTCCTGTTCCTGAAGCACATTTGTTCCCCGTGAATATCCCGATAATCCTTCCTTTATCGTTCAGTTTGTAGAGTACGAAATTTTCTCCCCCAGCACTCACTATGGCTTCTATGCCATCGTATCTATCTTTAACTTTGAAGTAGGCAATCTCCGTTGCTTCAACCTCCGATATCTGAGGCAGATTCAAAAGCTTCCTGGCTTTTCTACCGGTTACAACGACGAGCCCCTCTTTCAAGAACTCGGGAACGAGTTTCGAAAGTACTTCTATAGGATTCCCGTTATGAGGAATGTTTTCTCCAGTCCTTCCGTCATAAAAAGAGATGCTGCTTGAGCCTATGCACAATCCCACGAATTTCACATTCATCACCCCTTAAAATCCAATATTTTAGTATAGCACTCGATTAATAGTGATTATCAACCAATAGAATGAAATTTCTGATAATTTCTGCCTTTTGCACTGTTTCATCTATCCTTCCTTTAATAAATATAATAGTTAAGGTTTCGTTAAAGTTACCACATTCACAACAGGAGGGATCCCAGATGTCAAAGAATCCTTATGAGATCTTTCTGGAGCAACTCGAAAGGGCATCGAAGGTTCTGAAGCTCAAAGAAGACATCGTTGAGATGCTGAAGCACCCCGAAAGGGTTATCGAAGTCTCCATACCTGTGAAGATGGATGATGGTAGCATCAAGGTTTTCACAGGATGGAGATCCCAGCACAACACGGCACTTGGACCAACCAAGGGTGGTATAAGGTACCACTGGAATGTCACCAAAGAAGAAGTTATGGCACTCTCGGCTTGGATGACTTTTAAAAACGCTGTGATGAATCTTCCCTACGGCGGTGGAAAAGGAGGAATAAGAGTTAATCCCAAAGAAATGAGTGAAGGAGAGGTTGAAAGACTTTCCAGAACCTACATCCAGAGAATCTACAAATATATAGGGCCGGAAGAAGACATCCCAGCACCTGATGTTTACACCAATCCACAGATAATGGCATGGATGATGGATGAGTATTCGAAGCTCGTTGGAAAATTTTCACCAGGAGTCATAACTGGAAAACCGTTGATAGTTGGAGGATCCAAGGGAAGAAAAACGGCAACGGCAAGAGGTGGTTTCTTCGTTCTGAGAGAAGCTCTCAAGGTCAGGGGAGAGAGATTCGAAGACATGAAAGCAGCAATTCAAGGATTCGGAAACGCAGGATCCAACGCTGCGATCTATCTATACGAAGCGGGAGTTAAGGTCGTAGCGGTTTCAGATTCAAAGGGTGGAATATTCAAGGAAGATGGACTCCCGATACCGGATGTTGTAAAACATAAGAAAGAGACGAGATCCGTCATAGACTTTCCAGGAGCCAGAAACATCACCAACGAAGAACTGCTCGAGTTGAACGTGGATATTCTCGTTCCCGCAGCTCTCGAAGATGTGATAACGGAGGAGAACGCTCCAAGGGTGAAAGCAAGGTATATTCTAGAGCTTGCCAACGGTCCAACTACACCCGAGGCCGATGAGATCCTGACAAGCAAAGGAGTGATGATTCTTCCCGATATTTTAGCGAATGCTGGAGGAGTCACGGTATCCTACTTTGAGTGGGTTCAAAACCTTATGAACTACTATTGGGAAGAAGAAGAGGTTGACCAGAAGCTTGACAGAAAGATGAGTAACGCCTTCAGGGAAGTTTACGAAGCATCCAAAGAGTTCAACATCGATATGAGAAGATCAGCGTACGTTGTGGCTCTGAGAAGAATCACGGAAGCGATGAAAGTGAGAGGATGGATCTGAGGAGCCGGTCGGCTCCTCGTTTTTTTATAGGGTGGGAGTACAGGGTATGGAGGGTTGATTATCAACATTCGATGATTGGTGTTCGATGGTCGATGATCGATCGCTTTCAGTTAGTCCCTTCTCATTTGTTACACATTCTTTAGCTTAACTTCTTTTCTTTTTCGAACAGGAGGTATAATATATACTGCGATGAAAAAATTCAGGAGGTAAAATCATGGGAAGAATAACAAAAGAGCGAGTTTTGGATGCTTTGAAAAAGGTTGTTGACTTTGAGATAGGCTTTGATGTTGTGAGCCTGGGATTGGTCTACGATATACAGATAGATGATGATAACAACGTGAAGGTCCTCATGACTCTCACAACACCTGCATGTCCTCTAGCAGGTATGATACTCTCGGATGTAGAACAAGCCGTTAGAGATATCGAAGGTGTGAAGAACGTGGAGGTGGAGTTGACATTCGATCCACCATGGACTCCAGAAAGAATGGATCCGAAGCTCCGAGAGAGATTTGGGATATGAACCTTGAGAGAGCTAAGGACATCTTGAAAAAAGTTAGTGACGTTCCCATGCTGGAGGCCCTGATTTTGGCCTCCTTCGTTTTTGATGAACCTAAAGAGAAAATCCTGACACATGGTCTTCCGAAAGATGAAAAATTGATTCGAGGGTTTTTCGAGCTTGTTCATAAGAGAGCGAAAGGTGATGCCCTTCAGTACATCTGAAAAAAAGTTGAATTCATGGGATACGAGTTTTACATCGAAGAAGGCGTGTTCATCCCAAGAAGCGTTACAGAGGAACTGGTGGAGATAGCCATAGATCTTGTGAGGAATCTGGGATTGAGTCT
>QNAV01000041.1:0-8154 GCA_003641585.1 Thermotoga sp.
GCACCTGTTGGCAGAATCTTCGCCACTTTACCGACAACCACGTTACCAACAGGATACTTTTCAGGAACCGTCTCCCATGGATCCCCTTTAGCTTTTTTATAGCTCAGGGTGATCTTTCTATTTTCTTTGTCCAGGTTTATAACCTCTACTTTCACGATGTCTCCAACTTTCACAACATCTCTGAGATTTTTCCTTCCTCTTCCCCAGAAAACCTCCGAGTATGGGACGAGCCCGTCAACACCGGGTTCCAGATTCACGAAGAAACCAAAGGGATGGATCGATTTCACAACCCCCGTAACCGTACTTCCAACAGGATATTTCCTCTCTACGCTTTCCCACGGGTCCGGCATCAGAGCTTTCAAACTCAGAATGACTTTTCTGCTTTCAGGATCTATCTTCAAGATCTTTGCTGCGATATTCTGCCTCGATTCAACGACTTCTTTCGGAGTTATGGAAGGATCATAACTTATCTCCGATCTTGGGATGAAACCAGTTATCACATCGTTTATCCTGATAACGATACCATTTTGCCTGATCTTTTCAACAGTTCCTTCGATTATATCTCCAACCTTTTTCTCTTCAAAGAATTCTTCGATCTTCTTATCCAGAATAGCACGCCTTGAAACGACTATGTTAGTCCTTCTTCCCCTCCTTTCGAAGTTTATAACCATGAATTCGATTTCGCCTCTTGGATAACTCTCCCCACTCTTTATCAACGAATGCGATCCCGGCAGGAACGCCTCCACAACCCCTCCCACGAGTACTCTGTAACCTCCTTTGACCTGTTCTGTGATCCTTCCAGTGAATATCGCCTCGTTCTTTTCAAACTTCTCTTCGATTTCTCTCATTATTTCAGAATATTTCGGTCTCCTCTCCGAAAGGACGACCGTTCCCTCTTCATCATTTATTCTGATTATTTGAAGTTCCAACTTTAAGCCTGTACGATAGGATTTCAAGGATTTTATAAGTTCGCTTTCAGGAACCCACCCCTCACTCTTTCCACCGAAATCAACTATGAGGCCATCTTCCCGTACTGAAATAACTTCTCCCAGAACTTTTTCCCCAACCTTGTGATCTCTGGTGTCTAAAAAAGCTAGGGCTTCTTCCATGTTTTCAAAATCTTTTTCCTCACTCATCTTCTTCCCCTCCCAACACTTTCAATTTTTTGATGACATTCTGAACAATGTACAAAGGAGTTGATGTTCCACTTATGACCCCCACACACTCCACCTCTGGGATTCTCTCAATATCCTCCGGTTTCTCAATCCAGACGGCATTACCATTGCTGGTGGCTATTTGGAAGAGTTTCCCCGTGTTTGAGCTGTGTTTTCCTCCCACAACAAAAACGATATCACAAGTTCTGGACATCTCCTTCGCTATTCTTTCTCTCCTCAACGTGACATCACATATCGTGTTGAAAATCTCCGCCTTTGCGAAATCACTCATTTTGATCTCTTCTGCCACGAACTCTTTGAAGGATTCCAGAGGAGCAGTTGTTTGTGCCATGATGTACACGATCTCCTCTTTTAAAGGAATGGGGGAGAGAGTTATCAGAGCATGAGGAGCATATCCAGAGAGTGCTTTCATCTCCGGATGATCCCTCTTTCCGAAAACGACTACTTTCCCTTTTTTAGAGGCGTTTTTTGCTTTTTTGAAAAGAGCTTCAACGATTGGACACGTGAGATCCACTACTTCTTTAAAATGCTTTTTATAATGATTGATTCTAGCAGGGGGAAGCCCATGAGCTCTAACAACGAAAATGGAATTTTTTGAATCCTCAGGTATATCATTTATTTTCTTCAACCCAAGTTCTTCCAGTTCTTTCATAACCAGCGGATTGTGTACTATATCACCATCTGTATATACCTTCTCCCCTTTTGAAAGAAGCTCTTTAACATGTTCAACTGCTCTCTTCACTCCAAAGCAAAAGCCAACATCCTCAGCGACGACGATTCTCACGAAACTTTCCTCCCGAGTTTCTCCAATATCATATTCTCTATTCGTGACACAACTTCTTCTATCGTGAGATTCGTCGTGTCGATTTCGATGGCGTCTTCGGCTCGTCTGAGAGGAGCTGTCTCTCTTTCCGAATCCTGCGTGTCTCTCTTTCTAACCTCTTCTTCTATCTCCTCTCTGGATACATTCATACCCTTCTCTTTCAGTTCCTTCATCCTTCTTCTTACCCTCTCCTCAAAAGATGCCGTCAAGAAGATCTTGAGATGAGCGTTTGGAAGGACAACTGTTCCAATGTCCCTTCCATCGACTATTATCTTTCTTCCTCTGCAGATTTTTCTCTGCATTTCCGTTAGATATCTTCGAACCACAGGTAATTTGGCAAAATTTGAAGCTAAGATACCAGCTTGAGGAGTTCTTATGAATTTTTCAACATCCTCTCCATTCAGATAGATTTTCCCATCCCTGTACTCCAATCTCACCTTTCCTAATGCTTTTTCTATCTCATCCACATCATCCGGTTTTAAATTCAAAGAATTCAGGTAAACCCCTATGGCTCTATACATGGCACCTGTATCAAGGTAATCGAATCCAAGTTTTTTAGATAGAAGTTTAGACACAGTGGTTTTACCAGATCCAGCAGGTCCGTCTATGGCAACATGAAACTCTTCCATATCAAACCTCCCCCAGGGTGTCAACGATCTTGAAAACCCTATCGAGCCTGGTCATCTCAAAAATTCTTTTAACATTAGGTTTTAAAGAAGCTAGAACGAATTCCTTGCCTTTAGTTCTCACATCCTTCAGAAGAGCAACCAAACTTCCCAACCCCGCGCTGTCTATGTAGGCAACGTTGGACATATCGAGCACAACCATATCGGCGTCCACCGATTTCAACTTTTCCCTGATGGTTTTTTTGAAATCACCCGAATGGTACGCATCGATATCTCCGCTAACACTAACAATGAGCTTCCCTTCCTCCTGCGCGAAATTGATTTTCATATCATTCATCGTTCGGCACCTCCTCAACAAGCTCTATTTTAAGCTCCTTCAACTGTGTATCCCTGACCTCCGATGGAGCACCTGTCATCAGGCAAACCCCACTTCCTGTTTTTGGGAAAGCTATAACGTCCCTTATGGATTCCTCCCCTGCCAATATCGCAACGAATCTATCCAACCCAAGAGCTATTCCCCCATGAGGCGGAGCACCACATTCGAAGGCTTCCAAGAGAAAACCGAATTTTTCTAAAGCTTCTTCTTTGCTTATTCCGAGCATTTCGAAGATCCTCTCTTGAATCTTCCTGTTGTGTATCCTTATACTTCCCCCACCTAACTCGTATCCATTAACGACGATATCATAAGATAACGCTCTGATCTTCTCTGGTTCATTTTTGTATCTCTCGATATCTTCTAGGACTGGCATTGTGAACGGATGGTGCCTTGCCACGAATCTTTTTTCCTCATCGCTCCATTCGAAGAATGGGAAGTCCACTATCCAAAGTATATCAAATCCTTGTGCTTTTTCAGGGAAGTGTTCCTTCCCTATTTTCAATCTGAGATTCCCCAGGCCTTCGTTCAAAGGATCTCTATCTTCACCAAACGAAAACAAAAGAACATCCCCTTTTTTCATTTTAAGACCCTCTGCAATTTTTTCAAATATACTTCCAAGATGCTTCTTCATGGGAGACATCACACCATTTTCCAATTTGAACCACATGATACCTCCCAGACCAAATTTTTTCACGAATTCACCGAACTCCTCTCCAACTCTTCTGCTCATCTTCCTTGCAAAGTTTTCGACCACGAATCCTTTAACAACTCCCCCTCTATCCAGCGTTCTCTTTATCAGGAAGAAATCTGTTCCCTTGAAGTAATCTGTTATATCCTGAAGCTCCATACCGTATCTTCGATCTGGTTTATCGGAACCGAATCTTTCCATAGCTTCCTCGTAAGTCAATCTGTCGAAAGGAACCTTCACCTCTACGTTCAAAACTTTTTCAAAAACTTCTTTGATCATCCCTTCAACAAGATTCAAAACATCCTCCCTCTCGACGAATGACATCTCTATATCTATCTGTGTGAATTCTGGTTGTCTATCTGCTCTCAAATCTTCATCTCTGAAACATCTTGCGATTTGGTAGTACTTATCGAATCCAGAGATCATGAGTATCTGCTTGAAGAGCTGGGGAGACTGAGGAAGTGCATAAAACCTTCCTGGTTTCAATCTGGATGGGACGAGGAAATCCCTCGCCCCTTCGGGGGTACTCTTTGTCAGATTAGGTGTCTCAATTTCCACAAAACCCCTGCTGTCAAGGTAATTCCTGACAGTTTTCACAATTTCATGTCTTAGCAGGATATTCCTTCTCATTCTCTCTCTCCTCAAGTCTATGTACCTGTATCTCAATCTCAACTCCTCGTTGGAAGGGGATTCATCGGGATAGAATGGGAGGTCCTTCGCCTCTGAAAGGATCTCTATTTCACTCACTTCTACTTCAATCTCACCCGTTGGAAGAGAAGGATTCACAGCTTCTTTTGGTCTCTCTCTCACAATTCCTTCGACTAATATCACGTATTCCCTCTTCAACCTTTCAACAGTTTCATAACAAGGGGAATTCGGTGATACAACCACTTGGGTTTGACCGTATCTGTCCCTCAGAACGATGAACTTTATACCCCCAAGATCCCTTATCCTATGAACCCATCCACACAGCTTTACTTTTTTCCCCGCGTCAGCCTTCCTTAACTCCCCACACGTGTGAGTCCTTAACAAAAAAATCACCTCCTCATTTGGATATGAATATACCATAGAGTGACAGGTGGGAGGAAGCGTTTTTCATGATACTCGTTTGAGGAAAAGAAAATACTTTTTCACTTCAATGGAAAGTTTTCATCTCTATCACCGTGATATAATCGTTCCGAATCGATTTTTCGGATGAAAAACGGATCGCTTTCATACGTACAACTCGGGAGGGGATGTGAATGATCTCAAGAAAGATCACGGTGGTTCCACCTTCCAAAACAATGGAAGTGAATTCGAAAGCGAAGGAGATGATCAGAAAAGGGATCGATGTTGTGAACCTCACAGCGGGAGAACCGGATTTCAAGACGCCAGAGCCAATATTGGAGGAGGCTAAGAAAGCCATGGACGAAGGTTACACCAAGTACACCGATGCAAGGGGAATAATGGAACTTCGAGAGAGAATAGCGGAGTTTTACGGAAGAAAATACAAGGTGAAGATTTCACACGATGAGGTCGTCGTCACAAACGGTGCAAAGCAAGGAATATACAATGCCCTCTTTTCTATCTTGGATGAAGGGGACGAAGTGATAATACTGACACCCGCATGGGTAAGCTACGTTCCACAGGTGTTACTCTGCGGTGGAAAACCAGTGAAAGTCGAGACCCGCTTTGAAAATGGTTTCATACCAGATGTTAATGAGATAGAGAGGAATATATCCAGAAAGACCAAGGCGATCATCCTCAACTCTCCGAACAACCCAACGGGGGCCGTTTATCCTCCCGATGTGCTTCGGGATATATCGAAATTGGCCGATAAGTACGGACTCTTTGTCCTGAGCGATGAGATATACAGCGAGCTGGTTTACGAAGGTATGTATCACTCCACTTTCGAGTTTTTCAGCAGGGATAGGCTGATAGTTGTCAACGGTTTTTCAAAATCTCATGCCATGACGGGATGGAGAATAGGTTATGTCATCGCACCCAAAGGGATCTCTGAAGCGATAGCCAAGATACAATCTCATACAACATCAAACGTTAACTCCATAACCCAGAGAGCCGTCTTGAAGGCGTTTGACGTGGATATAGGTTACATGAAAGAGGAGTTCAGGAGAAGGAAAGATGTGGTTTCCGAGGGATTGAAAAGAGCGGGCCTGGATTTTGTAGAACCAAAAGGTGCTTTTTATTTCTTCTTCAGAACGCCCTACGATGACACAATCTTTTGTAATGACCTTCTTCTTGAGAAGAAAGTGGCTCTCGTTCCAGGAAGTTCCTTTGAATATCCTGGTTTTGCCAGGTTGTCTTTTGCCACATCTTTGGATACACTTAAAGAGGGGATGAGAAGGATATATGAATTCCTCAGGTAGAAATGAGTACAAGCTTGTAAAAGGATTCTTCAAAGACAACTGGTTGAACTACGTTTTCGGTATACTGGCTCTCATTGTAGTCGATGTCCTCCAACTTCTCATACCGGGAGTCATAAGTAACATAGTGGACTCTCTGAACGAGAATCTAGCCACACCTGGATTCGTTGGGGAAGCCGTCTTGAAGATAGTATTACTTGCCATTGGGATGTTCCTCTTCAGATTCGTCTGGCGTCTGTTCATAGTGAGATCTGCGAGAAAATTCGAGTACGAAACTTTGAACACATTGTTTTCAAAAGTCGTGAGCTTAACCCCAGGTTTCTTCGATAGGATGAAAAGCGGGGATATAATGGCCAGATTCACCAACGATCTGAGATCCGTCAGGATGATGATGGGGCCAGCCGTTGTTGTGAGCGTTGATGCGGTTTTCATGACAGGCCTTACAGTGTATTTCATGGGAACCAAAGTGAATTGGAAGCTAACTGTTATCGCCCTGATTCCACTTCTCTTTCTCATCCCTCTGGCAAGGTACTTTGGAACACACATACACAAAAGATTCGAGAGGGTTCAAAGTTCTTTCTCGGCTTTGTCTGGTTTCACAGAAGAGATGGTATCTGGAACGAGAATAGTGAAGAGCTTTTCGGTGTTTGAAAACATGGATAAGCTCTTTTCGGAAAAAGCAAAGAGAAACCTTATAGAGAACATAAAAGTTGTGAGAATATGGGGAATATTCGGCCCTATGGTACAGCTTGTGGCATCTTCTGCATTCCTTCTATCGCTCTTCATAGGAGGTAGGATGGTCATAAAGGGTTCTATAACGCTCGGTGAATTCATCGCTTTCAACACGTACATAGGAATGCTCATCTGGCCCATGATGGCCTATGGATGGCTCATGAACATTGTCCAGAGAGGAAAGGCTTCTTTGAAAAGACTGGGCTTTATACTGAACGCAGTTCCAGAGGTTGAAGAACCGAAGAAACCCGTTCATGTGGAGAAGGTTGAAGAGATAGTGATAGAAGATCTCACGTATTCTTATCCCCAGAGCGGGAGAGAGGTTCTCAAGGGAATAAATATGGTTTTCAGAAAAGGCGAGATGGTCGGAATAGTAGGAACAGTTGGTAGCGGAAAGAGTACAGTTGCAAAACTCATAGCAAAACTTTATCCTGTTGAAAGAGGAAAGATTTTCATAAACGGGGTGGATATAAACGATATACCCTCCAAAGACGTACGAGACAAAATCGCCTACGTTCCTCAGGATCCCTTCCTCTTTTCGGATACAATAAAAAACAACTTGATGCTTGGTGGAAACGAAAAAGAAGATGAGGAGATAATAGAAGCATTGAAGCTCTCCGCCGTTTGGGAAGATGTTCAAAAATTTCCAAAAGGCTTGGAAACGGAAGTTGGGGAAAGAGGTGTGACCTTATCAGGAGGTCAAAAACAGAGGGTTACCATAGCAAGAGCACTGTTGAGAGATGCTGATGTTTTCATATTCGATGATTGTCTGTCCTCAGTTGATCCAGAAACGGAAGAAAAGATAATAAGAACCATAAGGGATAAGCTGAAGGACAAGCTGTTGATAGTTATAACCCATAGATTGAAAGTTCTCGTCAGAGCCGAGAGGATCTACGTACTCGATGACGGAAAACTTGTTGAGAGTGGCTCACATGAGGAGCTGATGAAAAACAACGGACTATACAAAAGAATGTTCGAAAGACAGATGATACTGGAAGAGATTGGGGGTGGTTCCTCTTGAAGATAGGTGTCGTCACAGGATTGGTTCAATCAACACCTTACGAGTTCTATGTCAGGTTGTTTTTAAAAGAGAGCAAGGATCCATCCCAAATGGTTCAGATAGAGGATATTGTGAAGGTTCATTTCAGCTACGGAAGTTATGGGGAACTTGTGTACTACGGGATAGTTTCTGAAATCGTGACAAGATGGGATGGAGAGTTATCAGGAGGGTATGAGGAGGATGTGGTTTTGAAAGGTATAAAACCTGTGCTCCCTATATACATAGCCAAGGTTCTCACAACCAGAACCATGACTGTTGAAGATGGAGAACTTGTAGAGGGAGCACCCGAAGTTCCTCCTCCAGCTGGCACC
>QNAV01000042.1:0-7983 GCA_003641585.1 Thermotoga sp.
CATGAAAGCTATCAGAAGAGAGTAAATACCTGTTGTTTCCGCCACAGCATCTGCAAGAAGCATTCTCGTTGTTATGGTTCCAACCATTTCAGGTTGCCTCGCCATAGCATCCATAGCGTGAGCCCCGATGTTACCTTCTCCCATACCAGGTCCTATGGCTCCGAGCCCCATGCACAAACCTGCTCCAAGAAATTTTCCAAGCATGGCCAGCCCTTGTCCAACCTCTGTTATCTGTTCAATACCCACAAGTATCCCTCCTTTTCAAGAGAGTTGTGAGCTGATGTAAGCTATAGCAAGTATAGTGAAGACGAAAGCTTGAATCAATCCCACGAATATCCCAAAGAATCCCCAGAAAACGATGGGTAAGAAGAAATACTTCACCAGATAAGATAGGATGTACACGAGAATGGCTCCTCCTGCGATGTTTCCAAACAACCTCAGAGAATGGGAAATAGGTTTTGCAAGCTCTCCTATTATGTTCAAGGGAAGCATTATCGGACTTGGATCTATCCAGCCTTTCAACCACGTTTTAAATCCCTTTGACTTAATCGCGAACACATGACTTATTACCAAAACCATCAACGCGTACGTTAAGTCCGTGTTTAAATCGGCAGTTGGCGCTGGCCATGTATCCGTGAATAATGTGATTTTCTCTATCGTTCCATCCTCATACCCCACGACGTTTATTCCTGGAACTGCACCTCCTATGAGGTTGGAAAGGCTTATGAACAGAAAGAGTGTCATTGCCAGAACGAACGTGGGACGCACCAACTTAGGATCGGGTATGGCCTCTTCGACGATTTCATAAACGAATTCCATGAGGTACTCAAAGAACGATTGCTTCCTGTCCGGTATTAACTTAAAATTCCTCCCCATTTTGTAAGCTATCACGATGAGTATCAGAGCAATAAATAAACCCATGATGACAGTCATGGGATTCATTCGAAAACCACCTATATTGACGATCCATCTTCTTCCGAGGTTTTTAAAAGCCTCACTCATAGGAGTCTTACTAAGTTCTTTCATGTTGATTATTCCAACCACAACGTAGGCTATTATGAAAAGAATCAGCAATATTTTCTCCCTCTTGGAGAACTTCAATCGAGCCACCTCCCGGCCACATACGCTGCTATTTTCAGATTCATAAGTCCTAAGAAAGCTCCTATAAGATTCGTTAGAGATATGAGGCCGGATACCAGCAGAACAAACGCACTCAAAGAGTATCTTCCTAAAAATCCCTTAAGCCATCCTTTTGTGGATTTCCTTTTCACCATTTCATTGATATCATACCACAGTGAAAACAAATTAACTAAAGCACCTCCCGTCCCTATGAGGACACCAATGCTTTCGGGAAAGCCATACATCAGTAAGAAAAGAAGAAACTCACTTATCCCCAATATCAATATCGTTTTTATTAGAACCCTTATTGGTTTTATCCATTCGATCATATCGCTCCACTTCTTTCAAAAGCATTCTGAAGCCGTTGTAGAACCCTGAAAAGATCCCCAGAAGTAGAAACACCACCAGTAAAACTCTATTATTGAATGTCCATTTGTCCAGATAGTAACCTATCAATGCACCGACAGCTATGTTAGCTAGAAGTGTCGCTATGAAATTCACAACCATGTTGTATTTTCCAAAATCCTTGAACCCTCTTATCATAACCATCATTCCTTTATGATCAAACAAACATCCACATCGCTTTCTTTGAAAAGTGCTAGCGGAAGTTTCAGAATCTTTCCTTCTGTTTTCATTCGCAGATCCTTCCCCGATATCACCGTAGGGGGTGTTACATCCGTGCTGAAATCAAGTTTTTCCAAATTCATGGTCAATTTCCCGACTGTCATGTTGCCAAGTTCACCAAAAGCACTCAAGGCGATTTCATCGAGCTGATAGTACTCCATACCCATCATTGCTGAAACGACCTTCAAACCAGTTTCATTTGAAAACGTATATATTAGATTACCATCCACATCTCCTGTTATTCCCAGGATGGTTACTATAGAATGATCTGGCGTGAGCTTCTGGACTATCGATGGTTTACCAAGTTTTGGGCTCACTCTCAAGGAGTTCTTCAATGTTGACACCACCGAATCTATGAAAGCATTCACGATCCTTGCATCCATATTTTCCACCCCCTCATTCCCAGTGCTTACCGACACTCACGTCAATTTCAAGGGGAACTGAGAGTTTCACGACGTTCTCCATTTTATCCCTCACCATTTCGATGAGCTCCTCCTTCTCTTCATCAGGAACCTCAAAAACGAGTTCATCATGTACCTGTATTATCATTTTAGATTTCATTTTCCTCTTTCCAAGTTCCTTATGGATCTCTATCATAGCCAATTTCATTATATCCGCTGCTGTCCCCTGAATGGGGGTATTTATCGCAATTCTCTCACCTTCACCCTGTACGTTCCTGTCACGAGATTTCAACTGGGGTATATCCCTCCTTCTTCCAAACAGCGTTCTGACAAAGCCTTTTGATCTCGCTTCGCTCACCACTCTTTGTATGAACTCTCTCACCTTAGGATAGAGGTTGAAGTAACTCGTTATCATCTTCTCCGCTTCTTTAACAGGTACCTTTAATCTCATGGCCAACCCATACGGTGTAACACCATATATTATCGAGAAATTCACCATCTTTCCAATCCTTCTCATTGAACTGGTTACCTTATCAATAGGAACACCAAATATCTTCGAAGCCGTTAAGGAGTGTATATCTTCCTTAGTTTCGAAAGCTTTGAGAAGGTTCTCGTCTTTACTGAAATGAGCAAGAACCCTGAGTTCTATCTGTGAATAATCGGCACTGACAATCCACCAATTGGGATCCTGAGGAACGATGGCTTTTCTTATCTCCTTGCCTTCATCGTTTCTCGTTGGAAGATTTTGAAGGTTTGGATCACTACTGCTCAATCTTCCAGTTGCAGTTCCTGTTTGATGGAAGGAAGCATGGATTCTTTTCGTCTTCGGATTGACCAGTTTCGGTAAAGCATCTATATAAGTTGATTTCAACTTCTGATATTTTCTGTATTCCAGGATCCATCTCACGATCTCGTGTTCCATGGCTAGCTCTTCCAGAACGTCAACACTTGTAGAGAAATCCCCTGTCCGCGTTTTTTTCTTGGGTGTTATTCCTAGTTTTTCGAACAGAATGCGACCTACCTGTTTCGGAGAGTTCAGGTTGAAAGTTTCTCCAGCAAGTTCAAAAACCTTGGATGCAATCTCATCCATCCTCCTTCCATACTCTCGAGAGAGTTTTTCCAGGTACTTAGTATCTATGTAGACACCGTTGAGCTCTAGAGCCGATAGAACTGGTATCAAAGGAAGCTCTATTTTCTCAAAAACCGTCATGAGTCCCATCTCATGAAGCTTCAAATTCAGGACATTGAAGAGTCTGTAGACTATATCCGCATCTTCGCAGGCATATCTTGTTGCCTTATCAAGAGAAACGTCTGCAAAGCTGAATCCAAAGAGAGGGGAGGTCGCTGGGGCAACTTCTTCATAAGGTATCATCTTGTATCCCAGAAATTTCAGGGCCAGTTCGTCCAGGTTGAATCTTTTCTCGTTGGGGTCCAAAAGGTACGCCGCTATCATAGTGTCGAAGAATGGGTCTACAGGATATATTCCGTTGAGTGCAAAAACGCTGTAATCGTATTTAAGATTCTGACCCATTATTTTGGATGAAGGGTCTTCCAGGATTTCTTTCAACTTCTTAAGAACGTAATCTGGATCCAAACTGGTTTTTTCTCTGTGCCCTACAGGTATGTAGTAGGCTCTTTTAGGAGATGTCGATACCGCTATTCCAACTATTTTAGCTTCATAGGGATTCAAAGAAGTGGTTTCGAGATCTATTGAAAAGGCTGTCGATCTTTTCATCTCTTCGATCACTTTCTCGAAATCTCTTGCCTCTTTCACCGTCTTATACACAACTTCTTCCCTCTCTTCAAAAAGATCGAGCTCTCTCATTATAGACGAGAATTCGAGTTCCTTGAGGATTTTCAGAAGTTCCTCCTTTTTAAACCCCTTGTATCTCAACTCTTCCCAGTCAATGTCCATTTCAATGTCTGTGACCAGAGTTACAAGCTTTTTACTCAGCTGTGCGTCTTTCTTTCCTCTTATTAAAGCTTTTCTGACTCTCTCAGGAAGCTTCGACAGGTTCTCATATATTTTTTCCATGGATCCATACTTCTCCAACAGATCGATTGCTGTTTTTTCTCCTATACCTGTGACTCCCGGTACGTTATCCACCTCATCTCCGACCAACGAAAGATAATCCACCATTTGGCTTGGCAGCACTCCGTATCTTTCTTTCACTTTTTGTGCGTCGTACAGTTCAAGGTCCGTTATACCCCTTGTTATCCTCCATACCTTTATCTTATCGTCGACGAGTTGCAGCATATCCTTGTCCCCCGTTATTATCAGAACCTCATCGAACATATTTCTTCCCCTCAAAGCCAAAGTCGCTATGACGTCATCCGCTTCGTATCCTTCGAGTTCTATCACCTTGATCCCCATAGCGTTCACAAGTCTCTTTATGTAAGGAAGTTGCTGAAGCATAAGGTCAGGGGTTTTGGGTCTCTTCGCCTTGTAAGTTTCAAGGAGCGTGTGTCTATAGGTGATGGTTTTCTTATCGAATGCGAATGCCAGATAATCTTCTCCTTCCTTTACGTGATCCTTTATGAACCTCACAAGCATCTTGGCAACACCATAAGTTGCGTTAGTTGGAATACCAGAGGATGTGGATAAAGCTCTATCTAAGGCATAGAACGCTCTGTAAGCTAGAGCGGTTCCATCGAAGAGGAAAAGCCTCCCCATCGTTTCACCCACCTTTCACGCGCTTCCATCCCTCAAGAATCTAACAAAATCCATTACCTTGTCTGTGATAACACCATCTATGAATTTTTCTATCTTCCTGAAAAATTCTATATCATTCAACGTCCAGACAAATATTCTTATACCCTCATCTTTCAGAAAACTACAGAATTCCTCAGCTTCTTTTGGAAACATCTGGAACGCCTGATAAGGTACATGAACAGAGAAAGGCTTATTTTTCACAATCTTTTCAATCAGTTTTATGGAATTTTCCTTGTGTTCTTCACCTATCAGGTATCCGAACTTCAGCGATGGGAATCTCCTCATAAGATCTTCCAGTAGTTCATGATCGAAAGAGGAAAACACGGTGAACGCTGAGAGTCCCCGTGACACCACCATATCCACCGACGGATAGGAAGCCATTCTGTCTTTTATCTCAACGTTCAACCATTTGTTCTCCGGTACAATATCCAGAACCTCTGAGAGAAGCGGTATCTTCTCCCCTCCTATATTTATTCTCAAAAGATCTCTGTAATCCATATCCGATATTCTCTCACTCCTTCCAGCCATTCTTTTAAGATCCTCATCGTGAAAGACCACGATCTTTCCATCCCTGGTCATCCTGACATCCAGCTCCACGCCGTCTGCTCCGGTTTCATAGGCTTTTCTGAAAGCCGTCAACGTGTTCTCAGGATATATATCTGAAAGACCTCTATGAGCTAGAATAAGCATTCAATCATACCCCCTCACCTGTAGAAGTTATAGGTATTCATGATATGGTCGACAAATTCGTCTGTCCCTCTTATTCCCTCCACCACAAAGACCCACCTGTTTCTCCACCAACAAACGATTTCTTTACCATTCTTTCTGGTCGAAACTCTACCACTCCACGGAAGTTCTAGAATCGTACGCCACCAGAACATCCCCAGCCTGTCCGCAATTTTCTTCCAGACGTTCTTAGCAGATTTTGAATTTTCTCCCTTGTAAACGTGAAGAAAGAAGGTATTTCCATCTTTCTTGAAAACACCTACCATACCATCGAAAGGTACCCCCAGATAATCGGACTCTTTGAAAATATCGATCAGTTCATAATCATTCGTCACCACTTTGATCGCACTCTCTTTAGCCATCGACTCTGGTGGTACCGAAATTTTCAACATGCTGCAAGACCCGAGGAGAACAATCAAAACAGAGAGGATAAGAAGCTTTCTTATCATTCTTCCTCCTCCCCTATCTTGAGAAGAGCGAGAAAAGCTTCCTGAGGAATTCTGACTCGCCCAATTTCCCTCAATTTCTTTTTTCCTTCTTTCTGTTTCTCTAGTAATTTCATCTTTCTAGTAACATCACCTCCGTAACATTTAGCAAGAACGTCCTTTCTAAGAGCTTTTATATCTGTTCTTGCAATTATTCTTCCCCCAGCTTTTGCCTGTATAGGTATCTGAAACTGGTGACGAGGTATGAGATCTTTCAACTTGTTCACAACCTTTCTTGCAACTTCGTACGCCTTGCTTCTATGGGCTATGAAAGACAATGCGTCTACAGGTTCTCTGTTCACAAGTATCGTTATCTTGACAAGATCCGATTTTCTATACTCCTTGAACTCATAATCCATCGATGCAAAACCTCTGCTCACAGCTTTCATTCTGTCGAAGAAATCGAAAATTATTTCAGAAAGGGGAACGTCGAAATGAAGTATCACACGATTTTTCCCAGCATTTTCTGTCGTTCTGAGAAAACCTCTCTTTTCGTTCTGAACCAGATTCATCAGGGGACCTATGTAATCGTTCGGAGTAATTATGGAAAGGTCGACGTACGGTTCATATATTTCGAGTATCTCACCCTCATCTGGGAATTTGGCAGGGTCCGTCACTTCTAGAGTCTCTCCTCTTCTTGTCACCACCCTGTATTTAACATTTGGAGCTGTAAGGATGACAGCAAGTTCGAATTCTCTCTCTATTCTCTCTCTCACGACATCCATGTGAAGGAGTCCCAAAAATCCGCATCTGAAACCAAAGCCAAGTGCAGGTGATCTTGTGGGATCAAAAATCAAAGCGGAATCGTTCAGTTTCAATTTTTCAAGGGCCTTTCTCAGATCTTCAAAGTACTCCGGAACACCAGGAAACATTCCCGCATATACCATGGGCTTTATTTCCTTGTAACCTGGAAGAGGCCTTTCAACAGGGTCGTTTGCATGAGTTATCGTATCTCCAACTCTTGCAAGCGATACCTCCTTTATCCCTGCTATGACGTACCCCACTTCTCCAGCACTTAAACTCTCGACAGGTTTCATCTCCGGTGTGAAAACACCAACTTCACTAACCTCGTAGACCATACCGTTGGACATCGTCACTATCCTGTCCCCAACCCTTATGACCCCATCGAAAACCCTTACAGAAACTATGACACCTCTGTATTTATCGTACTTCGCATCGAATATCAGAGCGGAAAGCTTTCCATCAGCGTTACCTTTAGGTGGTGGAACCATTCTAACTATGGCTTCCAGAAGATCCTTAACCCCCGTTCCTTCCTTAGCGCTGACGAGGAATATATCTTCTTTATCCACACCTAAAAGATCCATTATCTCTAATTCTGTCTCTTCGATATTCGCATTCGGAAGGTCTATCTTGTTTATCGCAGGAATTATCTCTAGGTCGTTCTCTATGGCAAGGTATGTGTGAGCAACGGTTTGAGCTTCAACACCTTGAGAGGCATCAACTAATAAAATCGCGCCTTCACAGGCCGCCATACTCCTTCCAACTTCGTATGAAAAATCCACATGTCCTGGAGTATCGATTATGTTTATTTCATACGTCCTTCCATCGGTGGCTTTATACATGACTTTGACAGGTTGTGCTTTAATGGTGATACCTCTTTCCCTTTCTATATCCATCATGTCCAGATATTGCTCTCTCATTTTCTTGGAATCAACGGTCTTGGTTATTTCCAGAATTCTGTCTATCAAAGTCGTTTTTCCATGATCTATGTGAGCAATTATACACACATTCCTTATGAGCGATGGATTGTACAAAAATATCACCTCGCTCTCTCATTTTACCACGTTTCAAAAAAAGGAGGGGATTCCCCCCTCCTTTTGGTGGAGCCGATGGGATTCGAACCCACGACCTCTACCGTGCGAAGGTAGCGCTCTCCCAACTGAGCTACGGCCCC
>QNAV01000043.1:0-7932 GCA_003641585.1 Thermotoga sp.
CTCAACGAGATCTTTGAAAACATTTGTCAGATCGGTTGCGGGTATGAATGGAGGGAAGGCCGTGATGTTTATCCCATCTGTGAGAGTCTCCCAATCGAATCCAATACTTTTTAAGTCTTTTCCTTTCTCCTCAACTAAAAGGATTTCATCGGAGGATAAGGGAATCTTAAGAGGTTTTCTTAACTTTCTCCTCCTTTTTTCTTTTTTCATGAACTCGATTATATCTTCATACAATAGGCGTTCATGAGCAGCGTGAAAATCCATTATAACGATCCCATTCGTTTCTTCGAAAATAGCGTATCTTCCCTTGAGAATGTGGAATAGTCTGGTTGGAAAAGATTCTTTCACCTCATGTACCTTTTCCTTTATCTTGTAGGAATCCGATACAAAGACTATCTTTCTGTACCATTCCTTACTCAACACTTCTTTTATGGCGTTCCTAACGAAGTTTCTGATGATTTCCTCCTTCAAAAACTTCACTTCCAATTTCTGAGGGTGTACGTTTATATCGATCTCATTACCGGGAACTTTGAGGAATAGAACTACGATAGGATACCTTCTCTTTTTCAATAGCTCCTCATAGGCTTCCATGACGGCTTCATGTAAAAGATCGGATATTATACTTCTACCATTCACGAAGAACACTTCTCCTGTTCTGTTTGGCCTTGTTATTTCTGGAAACGTTATGTAACCTTTCAAAAACATGTTTTCCATATCTTTTTCAATGTACATGATGTTCCTATCGCTGAGCTCTGGAAAAATGATAGGGATTCTTTCGTGAATATCCTCAACAGGTGGACAGTTGTAGATGATTTTTCCATCAACGTTCAGAATGAAATGAACCTTTGGATTGGAAAGAAGGTATTTTTGAAATCTTTCTGTGGCCATCCTCGCTTCTATTTTAGGGGATTTCAATCTTCTTCTTCGAACCGGAAAATTGAAGAAGATATCTCTCACCTCAACAAAGGTACCTCTACCTACACCAACTTTTCTAGTGCTGATGACCTTCCCTCCTATTATCTCGACTTCCGTTCCAACATCTTCCATCTCCGTCTTGGAAACGATTCTCGTTCTACTCACCCTCACTATCGAGGATAAAGCCTCTCCTCTGAAGCCAAATGTCTTCAAATGAAGGAGATCTTCTAAACTCCTCAACTTGCTGGTCGTATGAGGCTCTATTGCAAGAAGGATGTCTTCCTCTGTCATCCCTTCTCCATCGTCTTTCACCACAATCGATTCTTTTCCTCCATTTTTCAATATGACCTCTATTCTGCTCGAGCCAGCATCTAGGGAATTCTCGACCAGTTCCTTAACAACCGAAGAGATGTTGGTTATGACCTCACCTGCTGCTATCTTCAACACTATCTCATCGGGCAAACGAAATATTCTCAGACTTATCACTCCTTTTCATCATCACTTTTATGATATTCTAATACTTGCCCTTCCCAAAAAATCTTTGCAGGAGGTGTACGGTGTATGAAATTCGTGATAGCTATTGGTGGAAATGCCGTCAACAGGCCGGGAGAAAAGCCATCTGCTGAAAACATGATGAGGAATCTCAAAGAGACAATGAGGTACTTGATCGATATCATTGAAGACCACAGCGTGGTTATAACCCATGGGAACGGCCCACAAGTTGGAAACTTACTTCTTCAACAAGAAGCTGCAAGAGACATGATACCACCTTTTCCCATAGATGTAAACGATGCACAAACTCAGGGTAGCTTGGGATACATGATATGTCAGACTCTCTACAACTCTTTGATCGAGAGAAATGTAAAAAAAGAAATAGCGGCTGTCGTCACTCAGATAGTGGTCGATCCTGAAGATCCCGCATTTCAAAATCCCACAAAACCCATTGGGCCTTTTTACAGTGAAGAAGAGGCGAAAAGGATCATGGAAGAGAAGAAATGGACCATGGTGGAAGATGCCGGGAGGGGTTGGAGAAGAGTTGTCCCTTCCCCCATACCTGTTGATATAATAGAGAAGGATGTTATAAGATTTCTCGTTGATAACGGTTTTGTCGTCATCGCCGCTGGTGGAGGGGGAATCCCTGTCATAAGGCTCAAAGACGGTACTCTGAAGGGTGTTGAAGCTGTCATAGATAAAGATAGAGCTTCTTCCCTCCTTGCGCAGGAATTGGATGCCGATATGTTCATAATACTGACAGGTGTTGAAAAAGTTTATCTGAACTTCAACAAACCTGATCAAATACCTCTCGATAAATTGACCGCTGAAGATGCTGAGAAGTATCTGAAGGAAGGGCATTTTCCTCCAGGAAGTATGGGGCCTAAAATAGAGTCCGCCATAGATTTTGTTAAAAAAACGGGAAAGCAATGTTTGATAACGGATATGAGAAAATTAAAACAAGCTCTGGAAGGAAAAACAGGTACAAAGATCGTTCCGGAGGTTTAAAGGATGATAAGAATTCTGATTCCCCGTGGGAAGTTCAGTGATTTTCAAAAATCTCTAGAAAAGCTGCAGAACGTTTTCGTGGAATTCTACGAGGAAAGTAACTATGAGGAAAAATTGTTTTCGGATCACTGGCACCTTGTTTTTGGGGAAAAGCCTCCTGAATATTTTGAAGGGACTCTCTTCGTGAAGAGTGATGAGGCACTACACCTGGCTGTTAATTACCTGAACTTGAAGTTGGAGAGTGAGAGCTTAAAAACAAAGTACGATCTCCTCTTCGGATCCCCCGAACTTCAAGGTCCCGTCATAAAGAAATACATATTTGAAGTGGAAAAGCTCTTCAATACATACGACACAATCGCTCTCTTGGGGGAGAATGGGGTTCACTTGCATGTTTACGTTGATTTCGTTACAGGGGGAAAGTACAAGAGCATCACTTATGATGGAAACAATCCCGATATAGCCTTCAATGAAACGGTATTCATAGATGAGTTTCCAGGAGATGAGGCAATTCCCAAACATGAAGGAAAGCTCATCTTAGGTGTCAGAGATGGAAAGAGGCCAGGTGTTCCTTTCATTGAAATTCCATCTCTCAGGAATAGAAAGGAAGATATACCTTACATGGTCGATAGGGTATTGTCATCCATATATCAGAGATACAAGGAATTCAAACCTAGGTACCCTGAAGAGAGATTGATGGAAGTTATGAAACAATACTCATGGCCTGGGAACACGGATGAATTGATAGTATTTCTTCATGAATATGCATCCGGCAGCAATCCTGAGAGGTTGATCATGAGATTGAATCCTTTGAAGCATCTGGAAGACCTGAATTTTAAAAAATACGTGAAGAATTTGATGGAATACATTGAGAGAAACATAATAAAAGAAACTCTGGAAAGAGTTGGATGGGACAGGAAGAAGGCGTGCGGAATTCTCAAATTGAACTATAAAACCCTGTCTTACAAGATGAAAAAATATGGGCTTACGAAACCTGGTTTTTAGCAAAGTATACGAGTTCTGCCTCTATGAAAATGTCAATGTCCCCATCCATAACAGCTTCAACGTTCCCTGTTTCCACACCGGTTCTGTGATCCTTCACCATGTTGTACGGATGGAAAACGTACGATCTTATCTGGTTACCCCATGAGATGTCCTTCAGCTCCCCTTGTATTTGCTGTATCTCCTTCCTCTTCTTTTCCATCTCGAGTTGAACCAACTTTGCCTTCAATATCTTCAAAGCGGTCTGTTTATTCTGATATTGTGATCGCTCGTTTTGACATGAGACAACGATACCCGTTGGAATATGAGTTATCCTCACAGCGGATTCCGTTTTGTTAACGTATTGGCCTCCCTTTCCTGAAGCTCTGAAAGTTTCTACTCTGAGATCCTCAGGTTTTATATCGACCTCGACATCGTCTTCTATCTCAGGAATGACGCTCACAGATGCAAAAGATGTATGTCTCCTGTGAGAAGCGTCGAACGGAGAGATCCTGACGAGTCTGTGAACACCACTCTCATGTTTCAGATAACCATAAGCGAAATCCCCTTTTATATGAATCGTCGCACTCTTCACTCCGGCTTCCTCTCCCGGTTGGTAATCTATCATTTCAACATCGAATCCTCTCCTTTCAGCCCATCTCATATACATCCTGAGGAGCATCTGAGCCCAATCGTGAGATTCGGTCCCTCCTGCTCCTGGATGAACCGAGAGATACGCGTTGTTTTGATCGTATTTTCCGTTGAGTATCATCGCCAATTCGAAAGATTTAACCTTCGTTTCAATGTCTTTAACGATCTTTTCTACCTGAGAAGCGATCTCAGGGTCTTCATCAGCAAGTTCCAGTCCTATCTCCAGATCTTCCATCAATCTCTCTATCTCTTCCATCTCCCCAAGGAGTTTTCTAATTCTTTGAGATTTTTTGATGATCTCCTGAGCCTCTTTAGAATCATCCCAGAACGATGGTTGAGACATGATTTTTTCATATTCCTCCAATTCCTTTCTTTTCAAATCGGGGTCGAAAACCTTCTTTGCATCTTCAAATTTCTTTTTCACTTCTTCTATTTTGGTTCTTAATTCGTAACCTATCATGTGCATCACCTCACCTTTTGACCTTTATACCTCCGAGTCCTTTGACACTGCCTTTTTTCCTCTCCATCTTCCTCCTGAGGGCTCTATTCACGAGACTGAAATCTTCATGAACCAGTTTTATTCTCGATATCTCTTTCTTAGCCTCTTTTTCAGCCTTCTCATCAACTTTTATAACCCTCAGGACGTAATTCGCGATGGTATCGTATATGTTAGCCATCATCTCATCGAACATTCTGTAGGTTTCCTTCTTGAACTCTATTATTGGATCTCTTTGACCGTAAGATCTGAGCTGGACGGATTCTTTAACGTGTTCCACTTCTTCCAGATATCTTCTCCAATTATCATCGATTATCCTAAGCATCAGGAATTTTACTACTTTGAAATATTCCTCTTCCCCTATGTCTTTTTTCTTCTGCTCGTAAGCGCTCCATAGAGATGATATCAGATGTTTCCTCAATTCCTCATGAGAAGTGAATCTCTTACCATCCAGACTCACCACGTCTTTTGGAAACATGGAGAACGAAAGGGACAGTCCCTCCAGATCCCAATTCCTTCCAGAGCAGAACATTTCCATCCTTCTGTCCACAACGTCTTCGAAGATATCTCTCATATGATCATCCATCTCTTCCTGGGCCAATATCCAATCTCTGAAAGAATATATGGCATTTCTTTGCTTGTCCAAGACACTATCCATCTCCATTAGTGTTTTTCTGATCGAGAAGTTTATACCTTCCACCTTTTTCTGTATGTTTTCAATCAACCTTGTGAGCATCGGATGATAAATGGGCTCTCCCTTTTTTATCTTCAAAACGTTCATTATTTTTCCTATTTGCTCCCCTCCAAAGATCCTTAAAAGGTCATCTTCCAAGGATATGAAGAATCTAGACTCACCAGGATCACCTTGTCTTCCGGATCTTCCTCTCAGCTGATTATCGATCCTTCTACTTTCATGTCTTTCCGTTCCTATAACGCACAGTCCTCCAAGTTCAGCAACACCGGGCCCCAGTTTTATATCCGTTCCTCTTCCCGCCATGTTTGTTGCGATGGTTACTGCTCCTTTCTGACCAGCTTTTGCAACGATCTCTGCTTCTTTCTCGTGATGCTTGGCATTCAGAACCTCGTGAGGTATTCCCTTCTTCTTCAGCATTCTGCTGAGCAGTTCACTCTTTTCTATGGAAGTTGTGCCCACAAGAACTGGCTGACCTTTTTTGTGCCTTTCCTCTATTTCCTTAACAACGGCTTCGAATTTTTCTTCTTGTGTTCTGAATATGAGATCATCGTGATCCACCCTTATCATAGGTTTGTGAGTTGGTATAACAACTACTTCCATACCGTAGACCTGGATGAATTCCTGTTCTTCCGTTTTGGCTGTTCCCGTCATACCAGCCAGTTTTTCGTACATCCTGAAATAATTCTGAAAAGTGATTGTGGCGTAGGTTATCGTCTCTTCTCTTATTGGGACTCCTTCTTTCGCTTCGATAGCCTGATGGAGCCCCCCACTGTACCTTCTTCCAGGAAGGAGACGCCCGGTAAACTCATCGACTATTATGACCTCACCGTTCATAACTACGTAATCAACGTCTTTTTTGAAAAGATGAAGAGCTTTTAAAGCGTTGAGAAGATGGTACAGAAGATGCACGTTCGATGGGTCATAGAGATTCCCAACTCCCAAAAGCTTTTCTGCCTTATTCATTCCCTCTTCGGTTAAAGAAACGGTTCTGGATTTCTCATCTAACACGAAATCTTCATCTTTTTTGAATCTCTTCGCAAGGTGTGCAAACTTTCTATACAATGCGGGGCTTTCTTTCGATGGGCCAGATATGATCAAGGGTGTTCTTGCTTCATCTATGAGGACACTATCGGCTTCATCAACAATGGCGTAGAAATGTCCTCTCTGAACTTTATCATTCAAATCCAGAACGAGATTGTCTCTTAGGTAATCAAAGCCGAATTCGTTGTTAGTTCCGTAGGTAACATCACACATATACGCTTCCTTTCTCTCAACTTCCACCAATTTAACTGAAAAAGCTCTTAATGCATCCTCTACTTTTTTGTCATCTGGAAGAACTTCCCCTTCAAAATCGTCGGGCCATATGGAGAGATTCTCTTTCAGAGCTATTTCAAACTCATCGGGATTCTCCCAGACAACTTCGTAAGATTTTCCAAGAGAATTTATCACACCAACTCTTAAACCAAGGAAAAGGTATATGGGTCCCATCCACAGAGCGTCTCTTCTTGCAAGGTAGTCGTTCACAGTTACAAGATGCACACCTTTTCCCAGGAGAGCGTTCAGGTATATGGGCATGGTCGCAGCAAGGGTCTTCCCCTCACCCGTTTTCATCTCAGCGACTTTTCCTTCGTGAAGGGCGAGTCCTCCCATCACCTGGACATCGAAAGGCCTCATTCCTATGGTTCTCCTTGCGACCTCTCTTGCCAAGGCGAAGGCTTCTCTCAGCGCTTTTTCAACTCCCTCGGACCTAACACGTTTTTTGATGTCAAAGCTGTATCTTCTCAGCTCCTCGTTTTTCATGGAGCGGAATCTCTTTTCTAGGGAGTTTATCTCCTTGACAATTCTCTTGTACCTCCTCAACATTCGCTCGTTTCTATCAAAAATCTTCAGCATCACATTACCTCCAATCTGTATTTAAAGAAACCGTCATCATAATATTGGATGAAAAGAAGCTTTGATGAGACTTTAATACCAACCATCTTCTCTATTATGTCACCCAAATCGACGTATATCCTCAAAACGTCTTTTTTCACACCACACTTTTCAGTCATGTAAGTGTATGCTGGATCATCTGAGAGTTTTCCCCTTCCAAAGATCCTATCATACTCCTGCCTCGTCAGATTCGTCATAACTAATCTATCACCACGCCAGAAAAATCTCAATTTCGTGTTGGCAATCTCCATTATACGAGTGTCATCCTCCACTTTCCCGTATTTTCTAAGGATATCCTCAATTGGATTCCTCTCAACGGCATTGAACAGGGCAACGAAATTTATAGTGGTCTCCTGATTTATTTCACCCACTATGTAGACTTTTCCCATCGATTTTTCAAGGATATCCCTCATTATTCCTGCGAATCTCTCAACCTCTTCACTCTTTCCAGAGAACCATTCGGTAACCTTACGGGCAGCTTCCATACCTCCAGAGACCGAAACCCCCAAGAAATAATTTCCAGCGTAGGGTATGGATCTCATGTAGGAAGAATCCGATTCATACTTTTCAAAATTTCCGTCTATCCTTTGCAGAACATCGAATCTCAGGCTATTTTCTTCAATCCATCCTTTGAGAATGACGTATTCCGTTTTCTTCGCCTTCTCCAAATTCATTCCCATATTCATTTTGAAAGAATTCCCTTTAAAGAAACCAAGAAGAGGTTTATCCTCCTTCAGAAGCTTCTGAACCACTTCGTTTTGGACCA